>JAJYQG010000165.1 GCA_021794775.1 Pseudomonadota bacterium | reverse complement strand
TCGTGAAGCTGGGGTGACCCTGGGGGCTCGCCTGCGTCTTCACAAGCGCTTGCCCATGGGTGGCGGGTTGGGAGGCGGAAGTTCCGATGCGGCGACGACGCTTCTGGTGCTCAACCATCTTTGGAACCTGCATTGGGAACCCCATCGCCTGGCGCGTTTGGGGTTGGTGCTCGGGGCGGATGTGCCGGTTTTTGTCATGGGCCATGCTGCGCTGGCTCAGGGAGTCGGCGAAACTCTGGAACCCGTAGACATTCCACCGCGCTGGTATCTGGTGGTGTCCCCTGGGGTTTCGTTGGCCACTTCGGCGGTGTTTGCTGCGCCCGATTTGACAAGAAATTCAAATCCCGTCAGAATACGGGACTTTTCCGGTAGAGGGGTCGGCAACGATCTGGAGCCAGTGGCTTGCCGCTTGGCGCCTGAGATTCGGGTCCTTCTTGCATGGTTGGGTCAATTCGGTGAAGCTCGCATGAGCGGTTCCGGTTCTTGTTGTTTTCTGGACTTTGAACAGGCCTCCGATGCCCATCGCGTTCATGCCCAGCTTCCCGGAGAATATCGTGGTTTCGTGGCGCGCGGTTTGTCCCAACATCCGTTGCGCGATGTGGTGTACGACAGGGGAGTCGCCAAGTGGTAAGGCACCGGATTTTGATTCCGGCATTCGTAGGTTCGATCCCTACCTCCCCTGCCAGTCGTTTTCGCAGCGTTTGTTGAGTCGGGATCCTCAATGCCCTCTACCGATTTGATGGTGTTTACTGGCACCGCCAATCCAAAACTTGCCAACGATGTGGCAACACATCTGAACATAGCGGTGGGACGGGCGACAGTGGGCCGTTTCAGCGATGGCGAAGTGATGGTCGAGATCCTCGAGAACGTTCGCGGACGGGATTGTTTCATTCTCCAGTCGACCTCGGCCCCCACCAACGATCATCTGATGGAAATCATGGTGATGTGCGATGCTTTGAAGCGTGCCTCGGCGGCGCGCATCACCGCCGCCATCCCCTATTTCGGTTATGCGCGTCAGGATCGTCGGCCTCGCTCAGCGCGGGTGGCCATTTCGGCCAAGGTGGTGGCAAACATGCTGCAAGGCGCGGGTGTCGACCGGGTTTTGACCATGGATCTGCATTCCGATCAGATTCAGGGTTTTTTTGACATTCCGGTGGACAATATTTATTCAACCCCGCTGATGCTGGGGGATATTTGGCGTGCCGGATACCGTGAGTTGACGGTGGTTTCGCCCGATGTGGGCGGGGTGGTGCGCGCCCGTGCGTTGGCCAAACGGCTGGAAGCCGACCTGGTCATCATCGACAAGCGGCGCCCAAAGCCCAACGTGGCTCAGGTGATGAATGTGATCGGCGATGTGGCGGGACGTACCTGCATCATTCTGGACGACATGGTGGGTGGCGCCAACACCCTCTGCGCGGGCGCAGAGGCTTTGAAAAAACATGGGGCTGAGCGGGTCCTGGCCTACATTACCCATCCCGTCCTGTCCGGTTCTGCGGTGGCGCGCATCGAAGCTTCTGCGCTGGACGAGATGGTGGTAACCGATACCATTCCGCTGACGGGTGCCGCGTTGCACAGCACACGCATACGTCAGATTGGCATCGCCGAACTGATGGCCGAGACCATGCGTCGCATCAGCGATGAGGATTCGGTCAGTTCGTTGTTCATGGAGTAGTTTTGTTCGTCGGCTGGTCGCGGTCGGCGTTTTTGTCAATGTTACAGAGGTGAATCATGGAAATTAGCATCACTTTACGATCGGTGCAGGGTACCGGAGCGAGCCGCCGCCTGCGTCGAAATGGGCGTGTACCGGCCATCCTTTATGGTGCAGGGCAGGAAGCCCTGGCGATCGAACTCGATCACAATGAGATCTACCATAAACTGCGTCAGGAAGCGTTTCATTCCTCGCTCATCAACTTGATGCTGGATGGCCAGGCGCATGCGGCATTGTTGCGCGATGTCCAGATGCATCCTTTCCGTCAGCTGGTTCTGCACATCGATTTTCAGCGTGTCGATCGCGCCAAGAAATTGCATACCAAAGTACCGCTGCATTTTGTCAACGGTGAAGTGTGCCCTGGGGTCAAGCAATCCGGAGCCATCATCAGCCACATCCTGACCGAAATCGAGGTCTTATGTCTGCCCGGTGATCTGCCTGAGTATATCGAGGTCGATTTGCGTGACCTGACCGTGGTTCATCCTTACCATGTTTCCGACCTGAAAGCCCCGGCGGGCATTGAGTTTGCCGCGTTGCATAAGGGAGAGAACCCGGCTGTGGTGGCGGCAGTATTGCCCCGTGCGGCCCGTGCTGAGGAAGATGCGGCTCCTGTATCGGCGGCAGATGTTCCTGCCACCAACCAGAAAGCTCCGGCTGCGGATGCTGGCAAGACTGGCGCCAAGAAATAACCGGACTTGTGACGGAGAGCTCCCTGGTTCCCTTGGCGGGAGCAGGGAGCGAACTTTTTTATGAGCCTGCGCTTGTTGGTGGGGTTGGGCAATCCTGGGCCGGAGTACGAAGACACGCGCCATAACGCGGGTGTCTGGTTTCTCGAACAGCAAGCTTTCAAAGCCCATCTTCCGTGGTCGAGAGAGGGGCGTTTTCAGGGGCGCGTGGCGCGCAGTGGTGAGGGGGACAAGACGCTCTGGTTTCTATGCCCCGAGACTTACATGAATCGCAGTGGCCAGTCGGTCGGCGCACTGGCGCGTTTTTACCGCATCGAGCCCAGTGCGATTCTGGTGGTGCACGATGAGTTGGATCTGGTGCCCGGTACGGCCCGTCTCAAGCGTGGCGGAGGCTCTGGCGGGCATAATGGTCTCAAAGATCTGATCGCCCATCTGGGGACGCCCGATTTTTGGCGTTTGCGTTTGGGCATCGGGCACCCAGGCACGGCGAGACAGGTTGCCGATTTTGTGTTGCAGCGCCCACCTCGGGCTGAGCGGGATGCCATCGATGAAGCCATGGCACGGGTTGACAAGGTCATGCCCCTGTTGCGACAGGGGCAATTTCAAACGGCAATGGGCGTACTTCACGCACCTGAGCCATTATCACGGGAGTCATCCTCATGAGTTTGCAGTGTGGCATCGTGGGACTGCCCAATGTGGGCAAGTCCACCCTGTTCAATGCCCTGACCCGTGCTGGCATTGCGGCCGAGAACTATCCTTTTTGCACCATCGAGCCCAATGTCGGGGTGGTGGAAGTGCCCGACCCGCGCCTCAAGAAACTTGCCGAGATCGTCCAGCCGCAGCGGGTGGTGCCCGCGGTTACGGAATTCGTGGATATCGCCGGGTTGGTGGCTGGGGCTTCCAAGGGTGAGGGTTTGGGCAACCAGTTTTTGGCCAACATTCGTGAGACCGATGCCATCGCCCATGTGGTGCGCTGTTTCGACGATCCCAATGTGGTGCATGTGGCGGGGCGCGTGGACCCTCTGGCAGACATTGAAGTGATCATCACCGAGCTGGCACTGGCCGATCTTGCCGCCGTGGAACGCACGCTGCAGCGCGAC
>JAJYQG010000006.1 GCA_021794775.1 Pseudomonadota bacterium | reverse complement strand
GCTTTTCAGCGATGATGACGGTGTATCCCATTAGCCGAAGTCCTTGTCCATTTCAAGCAGGGCGGAGGCCATGCTGGATGAAAGTTTCTGCTGTTCGTCTGGTTTTTGCATGTTGTTTTTTTTGGTGTTGTCGGGTTTTTGCGTGTTTTGTGCTTCGTCTTTTTCTTTCAGTTTCTTGCCGACAAAAGTTTCCATGGTTCCGCGTGCGTCTGGCGCTGACGAGAGCCAGGCTTTCGCTACGACGCCCAGCAGGGTTCTGATGGTTTTGGACGGTTGGCCGTATTTCATGGATTGCAGCCAAATCCACAGGTCGCCGTCCCGTTCTTCCTGAACCTGGAAGGTAATGATCCTGGAGCGTCCCAGTTTACGTTTCACGGTTGCAATGTCGAACGAGCCATAAGAAGTCCTACACCGAATCGCCTGAAACCTTCAGCCACTACAAATCTTGGGTTTTCCGGGGTGACGACATGGGGCCACAGGCTTTTGATGGCGTTTTCTACCAGTGGGGCCCCGCCGCCCGCCAGGACGATGCCATCGAGCGTTGCGGCTTCGGATTCGAGGTAGCGGCTGGCAGAGCGCAAGACTTCATCGGTGATGATGGATGTTGCGCGTTGAACCTTGTCGGTGACATTGATTTTGCCGAAGTGACGAATGTAGCCGGTCACCAATGCGGTTTCGGCCTCTTTGGGTGACACTGTAATGCTTTTGTTGTTGACCTTGATTTCGTCGGAGAGGATGCGGGAAAGGCGTTCGGCAGCAACACGAACGCCTGAGCAGATGCCGGAGGCGTCTTCGATCCACCGCGCTTTCCCGTTGTGTCCGCGCATGACCATGAAGTCGGTTGAGAAGTATCCGACTTCGATGACGCCCCAAGATTCGGTGGTCAAAGAGCGGCCTTGGGATGGTTGCCCGTTTGCGTCGAACATGATGGACTGAAAAGCGCCGAGCGACTGGGGTAATACCTTGACTTCGTGGGTATGCCCGACGATGTTTTGCGTGAGGGCGCGGAGTTTGTCGCGCTGGGATTTGTAGAGGCTGGTTGGGAGCCCGACAACGAACAGGGTGTTCGGGGTGATGTTTGCCCCGGCCTGAATGGTCTTTTTGTAGGCCGCCATGGTGAGGGCTTGGTATTCCACCGTATCGATCCATGTTTCTGACACATTGTTCTGTGTGTTGTTTCGTCCTTGGAGTTCGGCTGTATCGCCGACAAACATTTTGGAACCACCAGAGACAAACACCGTGTCGTCAAGCGCTCGCCCGGCTTCCGCGTCGTCCGAGATATTGATAGCCGGAGACACTGCTGACGGGAAGATGAGCGTTTGCGGGTTCCCTGCCCTGTTTGTGAACGCGACTTTGACGGTGGAATGGCCAATATCGAGGCCAACGACATTATGGTGTTGGGTCATCATTATGTCCATCAGGCGGCAAGGCGCTTGGCGATTTCGATGGCATCTTCTTCACTCTGGATTGCGCCTGGCTTTGTCAGTTCTTTTTCGGCCAGTTTGATTGCCTTGGTGATTTCCGACTTGCTGATGCCGTAGTTTTGCGAGAGGGCTGCGATGTCCTCTTTGATCTGGGCCTGTTCCTGTTTGATCTGTTCTTTGCGTGCGGTGATGTCGCGGACGATGGCGGTGAAGTTGTGGTCGATTTGCATGGTCTCACTTATTAAGTTGATTGAACGAAAAACCTTTTTGCATCAATGCGATGCCAGTGATCGTGCGAATGTTATTAACATATACGCCGGTTTGTGCTGCGCGACGATGCTTGCGATTGTTAATAAGTTTTGATTGTATATGAAAGGTGGTTATAATGCAACGCAATAGTGTGTTGATGAAGTTCCGTTGCAGATGAACATGCAAGCCGCCTAACCTGTATTTATAGCCAGCGTTCCCCCAAGGAATTTCTGCCAATAATCCATGAAACCACAACCGGGTTGCCTGATTCACTTCACAGGAGTTATTAAACAGGTCGCCTGGAGTCGTGCCATCTCCGCTGCGCTCCGAGGTCACGACAGCCCTGCACCTGCCAGTCCTGCACCTGTCGCCCTGCACCAGGTGGCCCTTTACGAACCCTACTGCTTCTGGCCCGATATTCGCCTGTTTCCACGCCCAGGTTAGCCTTGACTGACGGGTTAAGCCTTCGGCTGAGAGGCGGTGCAATGACGGAGCGATGACGGTTACGGGTTTCTGTGGTTGCCTTGGCCTGTCTGGGTGTAAGGGCCGCCTGGAGCCGGGACTTGCTGACCTGCGGAAACCCGAGCCCCAGGGGGGCTCGTTTTTCCTTGGTTGCGCGGCGTCCGGCGGGCGCTGGTTGGTGGCTGCGAGGCAGGTATGTTGGTTTGGTATGGATTTGTTGATGGATTGTCTTGATGGAGGGTTTATGGAGAAGCGGCATTTGTTGGCATCGAAGCGTGTAGAGGGTCGTGGTCGGAGGTTGGTTGAGAGGGGGAATGAGATTTGCGGGCGCGTCAGGAGGTTGATTGATGTCATTGAGCGTGTTGAGTTGTTGTTGGAGGAGTGTGGGGCGTTATTGAATGTATCGCAGCCGCCGGTGAGCGGGAAGATTGGGTTGAGGTGGTGGAAGTTGAGGGGTGGGCAGGAGGAGCGTGAGCCGGTGGTGGTGGTATGGAAGAAGGGGCGAGGTGGGAGGTTTTATCCGGTGGTTGTGGGGGTTTCTGGGGTTTTGAGGCGGGTGAAGCGAGGGGGTGGGTTTGCCTTGGGGAATGATGTGACGCGAGACACGGTGAAGGTAATGGTATTGGCCTTGAGGATGAGGGGGGAGTTATTGAAGGGATTGAGTGGGATGGATCTGGTGGGTCGTGTAGGTATGGTGGGGTACGAGGATGTGGTTGACGGATGGGGTGTAGATGTGGGGTATTGGCGGACGGTGATGGGTGGGAGGTTGGACGGGCGGTTTGGTGGGTGACGGGATGCCGGAGAAGGGATGACGACCAAGAAACTGTGTATTCAGTGCATGGATGCGGTATCTGGTCAAACCGGGTCTTTTTTGGCCGAACCGGAGGTTGGGCGAAACATTGCGTTTTCGCCGATTTTTGATGGGTTGGTGGCGTTGTTTGGCTGGTGTCGCAAAAACGGTTGGGAAGAATCGTATCACCCCGAGTTTCCTGTCGGGGTATACAAGTTCACAGGAGATTTGAACATTTGCCTATTGACCGAAAAATTGCTTTGATTTGCAAAACAAATTGACTTTTTTTCCGTATTATTATATTATAAACACTTGCAAGAGAGCGTTTGATAATTCATTTTTACGGTTACGGAGGTTTTATGGAAGTCGGTCAAAACAATGTTGAGGCGCAAGCCAAACAACGCAAAGCGAAGGTCTTTTCGTCCAAGGTGTACTTGGTGACGGTTGGCAATCATTCTGCCGGGGAGATGTCGTACCTGGTACGCGGGGTTAAGACCGAGGCCGGGGCGAAACGTGCGTTGCTTGAGGGGTTGACGGTGACCTCGAAGTTGCTGGACAGTGGTGAGTTGCTGGACATGTTGAAGGCAGGGGT
>JAJYQG010000148.1 GCA_021794775.1 Pseudomonadota bacterium | reverse complement strand
CACCGCCCAGCCCGATCATCTGGTCCTCTGGGAAGCCCAGTTTGGTGATTTTGCCAACGGTGCCCAGGTGGTCATCGATCAGTTCATCAGCTCCGGAGAAGCAAAATGGGGGCGCCTCTGTGGCCTCACGTTGCTGTTGCCCCACGGTTTCGAGGGGCAGGGTCCCGAGCATTCGTCGGCCCGTCTCGAACGCTACCTGCAGCTCTGCGCCGAGTACAACATCCAGGTCTGCGCGCCCAGTACGGCAGCCCAGATTTTCCACCTGTTGCGGCGCCAGGCGTTGCGTCCATACCGCAAGCCGCTGATCGTCATCACCCCCAAGGGTCTGTTGCGGCGCAAAGAGGTCAGCAGCCCCCGGGAAGATTTTGAACAAGGCACCTTCCAGCCCTTGTTGGGCGAGGCGGAGGCGCTTGATCCCGCGGGCGTGGAGCGCGTCATCGTTTGTTCCGGGCGGGTGTATTACGATCTGGTGGCGGAACGTGCCAAGCGGGACATGAAGCAGGTGGCCATCCTGCGTCTGGAGCAGCTTTATCCCTTTCCGCACGATGAGATGGCGGCCCAGTTGGCGCGCTATGCCCAAGCTTCTTCATGGCTCTGGTGTCAGGAAGAACCGCGCAATCAGGGAGCTTGGCACCGGATTCAGCATTATCTGCAGCGTCATCTGGGTCCGGGCCAACAGCTCGGCTGTGCCCTGCGTCCTTCATCGGCAGCTCCGGCGGTGGGCTATGCTTCCCTGCATGAGGAGCAGCGCCAGGCTTTTCTGGCGACCGCCTTTACTCTGTAACCCTGGCAAAAGGAATCGTCATGACCGTGGAAATCAAGGTGCCGCCGTTGGCGGAATCGATCAGCGAAGCCTCGGTGTTGGCCTGGCATGTCGTGGAAGGACAGACGGTGCGACGGGATGACCATCTGGTGGATATCGAGACCGATAAGGTGGTGCTGGAAGTGCCGGCCATCCAGTCGGGGCAGGTGGTCAAGCTGCTCAAGGCGGTGGGAGCGGCGGTGACTTCCGGGGAAGTGCTGGCCTTGCTCGAACCGGGGGAGGGGGCGTCGCCTGCCGTCGCCCCTCCGGTGCAGCCTGCGTCCACGCCTGCCGTGAACCATGAGCCTGTGGCCATGCCCGCTGCCGAAAAGCGCATGCGCGAAGCCAACCTGAACCCCGACGCCGTGCCGGGCAGTGGCCGCAGTGGACGCATTCTCAAGGAAGATGTGATGGCCAAACTGGCCACGCAGGAAGCTGCGCTCCCCGTTCCACCCGGTTCTGAGGAGATGGCCGAGCAGCGCGTGCCGATGAGTCTGCTGCGGCGCCGGGTGGCCGAGCGGTTGATGCAGTCCCAGAGCCAGACCGCTACGCTGACCACCTTCAACGAGGTGGACATGAGTGCGGTGATGGCGTTGCGGCAGCGCTACAAAGAAACCTTCGAGAAGCGGTTTGGCGTCAAACTGGGCATCATGTCGTTTTTTGTCCGGGCGGTTTGCGCAGCCCTGACGCGCTACCCGATTCTCAATGCGCGCATCGAAGGGCAGGAGATCGTCACCCCGTCGAGCCAGCATATCGGCATCGCCGTTGGCAGTCGCCGGGGCTTGCTGGTACCTGTCCTGCGTCATGCCCAGCGTCTTTCCATGGCCGACATCGAGCGCCAGATCGCCGATTTTTCGCACCGCGCCGACGATGGGCATGTGTCGCCCACAGAGTTGGAGGGTGGGACCTTTTCCATCACCAATGGTGGCGTCTTTGGCTCGATGCTGTCGACGCCGATCATCAATCCGCCCCAGTCGGCGATATTGGGCATTCACGCCACCCGCGACCGTCCTGTGGTGGTGGATGGCGCCATCGTCATTCGTCCCATGAATTACCTGGCGCTGTCCTACGATCATCGCCTCATCGACGGACGCGAAGCGGTTCTGGCCTTGGTCGCCATCAAGGAAGGGTTGGAAGATCCCGCGCGTTGGCTGCTGGAGTTGTGATCATGGGTGAAGTTTACGATGTGGCGGTGATCGGGGCCGGTCCTGGCGGCTATACCGCTGCGCTGCGCGCGGCTCAGCTTGGCCTGCGCGTGGTATGCATCGATGCCTGGACCCGGAATGGCCTGCCCAGTCCCGGCGGCACCTGCCTCAACGTCGGCTGCATTCCTTCCAAGGCATTGCTGGAATCCTCCGCTTTCTACCAGCGTTTGCGCCGGGAGGGCAGTGATCATGGCATTCAGCTTCAGGACTCGGCGCTGAGCTTCGATACGGGCGTGATGCAATCCCGCAAGGAGCGTATCGTCGGACAATTGACCCGAGGTGTTCAAGCGCTCTTCAAGAAACAGCAGGTCACCTTCATTCATGGGCGTGCTGCATTTCAGGCTCGGGATGACGGGGGCTTCACCCTTCAAGTTCTGGATCCTTCGGGGGCGCTTTCAACCGTAAAAAGCCGTCAAGTGCTACTGGCAACCGGTTCTGAGCCGCGCGCTCTGGCGGCAGCACCCTGGGTCGAATCGCGCATTGTCGACAGCGCAGGCGCCTTGGCCCTGTCCCAGGTACCGGCCCGTCTGGGCATCATCGGTGCCGGCGTCATCGGGGTCGAACTCGGCAGTGTCTGGAGTCGGCTCGGCAGCCGGGTGACCCTTCTGGAGGCTCAGCCGACGTGGCTGCCGAATGCCGATCGAGAGGTGGCTGAGACGGCCTGGCGCGAGTTGTCGCGCCAAACCGATCTGACCCTGGAGCTTGGCATCAGCCTGCATCGGGCCCAGCCAACGGCCGATGGGGTGAGGCTGCAGTATGTTCATGAAGGCCAGGATAAGCAGCTGGACGTCGGTGTGCTGGTGGTGGCCGTGGGGCGTGTGCCCTGTACTGCAGGACTGGAGCTTGAGCGGGTGGGGCTGGCCTGCGACGAACGGGGAGGCATCCCCGTCGACGAAAATTGTCGCACGGCCGTTGCGGGCATCTGGGCCATCGGCGATGTGGTGCGCGGCCCGATGTTGGCCCATAAAGCGGAGGAGGAGGGGGTGGCGGTTGCCGAGCGCATGGCGGGCCAACAACCCTTGGTGGATTTTGGGCATATTCCCTGGGTCATTTATACGGAACCGGAGATCGCCTGGGTTGGTCTTGGCGAAGAAGCTGCCCGTCAGGCCGGGTACGCGCTCAGGATCGGGCGCTTCCCGTTTGCCGCCAATGCTCGTGCCCGCGCGCGCGGCGCTGCCCGTGGGCTGGTCAAGGTCATCGCTTGCGCCAGCACCGACCGCATCCTTGGGGTTCACATCGTTGGACCGGAAGCCTCCGAGCTGATTGCCGAAGCCGTCGCCGCGCTGGCTTTCAAGGCGTCGAGCGAAGATATGGCGCGCATTCCCCATGCCCATCCGTCGCTGGCGGAAGCTTTTCGTGAGGCCTGCCTCGGGGTCGATGGCCGGACGCTGAATGTCTGAGCGTGCCCCCATCACCGATCCGCGCAGCTGGTATGAGGCTCTTTGTGCCGGACAGGGTTTTGTGGCAGATGAGCATCAGCGCGCGGTGGTGGACAAACTGCAGGCGCTGCAC
>JAJYQG010000030.1 GCA_021794775.1 Pseudomonadota bacterium | reverse complement strand
TCCATCTTCTTCACGGAAACCACATGACCGTCAATGGAGGGGACGTTCTTGATAAGCGCGGAACGGACGTTGCTGCTGTCGTCCGCCGCGAAAGAGTAAAACGACATTCCCGAGAGAATGATTGCGATGATGTAACGATTCATTCGTCCTCCGATGTTTCGTAATAAAGCGGCCAGCAGACGGCTTTCGCCGCCCCCGGTCGGTTGCTCTGTCAATCAAAACCCTGGCGCTGCCGGGGCAAAGGTGCTGCTGAACCCAAAGGTCTGAGACGTCAACATAACGAACGTCGTAAAACCGACCAGGCACGATCCTGCGACAATCGGAACGGCAATCGATTTGAACTCGACTTGCTGCCCGTGATCGCTCGACGACTTTTTCCACAACATGATTCCGTTGAACACGAGGTATGCGCCCGCCAAGCATGCGATCGCATTCAACGTCGTCCCGATTGTGCTAATAAAGGTGTTCCCCATATTGAGCGCCGAATTCAGGTCCGCAAACGCCATCTTCGAACTGGTAGCAACCGCAAACAATGCCGAGCCAGCCACCCCTTTCAGTTGCTTCATATTCAAACCAAACTTCGTCTTCATTTTGCTTCTCCCTTAAAAATTACAAATTAATCATGATGACGCCACCAACAATATGCCAAAACCCACCCCAAGTCGGCGAACTGTGCCCCCCGTTCTGAGATCCATCCGCAGCATTTTTCAGCAACACGATTCCACGGAATATCGAGATGTAACCCAATCCGTGAGCGCATGTTACGATCGCCCCCCACATGCTCTGCAGGTAAGGCGTCGGCGCGGTAGGCGACAACACCCCGCCGGACAAGCCCAACGTATCGGTCAAACTTTGTTGCGTCGCCCAATAATTGACCAAGAACATTCCAAAAACGAACGGTGCGCCGATGTACTGGCCAGCCCCGGACTGAGGGCTTGGTGCGTTTGGCAGCGAAACCTGGTAGGCACGAGAAAGCGACTGGTAGAGATAAAACGCCCCCACCAGGCCCGCCAGGTTTGCAATCACGCCGCCGCTTCCGGACATGGCGGTAAACAGCGTTCCGATATTCGTCAGTAACGCTGTGATGTCCGGTATCCCGTTGACAAAAGTCCCTGAGTTCATAGTTAGTTGATCTTCCCGCCTGCAGTCACAATGAACCCGCCGAGGCTATCCACCTTCGTTACCTCGCCGTACCCTTCAATGTTGTTCCCGTTCGTCACGGAGGTAATCTGCCCGCCGCACGAGATCCAGGCGCGATCTCCAAGCCCACCCAGGTAATTGCAGGTAACCTTCGGTTTCTCATCAACCGGCTTTTCTGCCGCCTTCACGGCCGGCTTTTGAGTGGCCGAACTGTTCAGCAGGTTGACATCAACAACTTCCTCAACGACCGGCGCAACTTTCTTGCGATGATGAACTGCCGCCCGGTGAACGCGCTTCCGAGCGTGTTCTTCACCTTCGTGATCCTGCGCAACCGGCTTGATCGCCGCTGGCCGACCGGAATTATTCGCCTCGATCATCTGCTCGAGCCTTGTCACCTGCGCAGTCAATGCGTTCACCGAGTTTTCCAGAGCATCCTCGCGGCTGGCCAGTTTCTGCAGCATGTCGGGACTGATGGCGTTAGGTGCTGTTGCCGACGAAACGGGCTGCGTTGCCGCCGGATAATCGGGCGGAAATGGTCGCGTTGCAACCGGATAATCATTCCCTCCTGATCGCCCAACCTGCATAGGGGCGCTGCCCGGCATTTGGTCCTGCATCATGTTTGCCGAGGCGGGTTGAGGCATCGCGGCCTGAACAGGCGTCGCTGGCTGCATGGGCGCCGGACGAGGCGCTGCTTGCGGCGGTTGCCACTGTTCGGCCACTGCCGCAGGCGGAAATTGTCGCCCGACCTGGTTTTGGGCGTTGCGACCCTTGATGGTCTTGATCGCAAAAACAGCACCAAACACGACGACCACAACACCGCAAACAATTGCGATTTTCACGCCCTTCGACATCCCTTGGCTTTCAGTGGTTTCTTTGTCGTCCGTGGCCGGCTCATTGTCCGGGGCTGATCCACTTTCATACCCGTATCCTTCCTGGGCGGGCTCAAGAAGGCTGCTGGAATTATTGTCGGCATTGCTCATCATGCTGCTCATCGTGCGGTTCTCCTGTTATTGCGCCGTTTCGGCGGCAGGCACCTTCGTTGCCGCGTCTTTGTTTTTGAAATGCTGCTCGAGACATGCGTTGATCTCACTTACCTCGCAGGGAAAATACTGCTCGACCATCGTGACAACCGATTTCAGCCATGCGTCCTTTTCGTCGCGATCGATCTTTTTGAGAAACCCTTCGGTTCTCGCCAACTCTTCGCGCAACTTGCGAATCTTGTCTCGATAGCGCTGCTTTTTCTGTTCCGTTTCGGTCATTGCATTTCTCCGCTTAGTTAGGAAGTACAAACTCTTTCATAAAAACAATCTCGAGTCCGAGATTCTTCGGAGTGCTTACGGACGGCTGTTCTTTGGCTGCAATCGCATTCAGGTTATTCGCCAGAGAACCAACGCCGGCACCGATTGCAGCATCCGTGATCTGCGACGAACTGATGTTGTTTGTCGAAGTCATCGTTCCAGTCATCGGGGACGACATCACCATCATCCCGGCTTGCCCCATCAACTGACCGTAAGCCGCCGCGCCCCCCGCGATGGCCGGCAGGATAAACCGATCGAAGATCTTGTGGTTCACGCTTCCAACCACCGAGGTCCGTCCGGATTCTGGGTCAAGCGCCATAGCTTCGATTGGCGCAGATTTGCCTGAAGGCAGAACAAGTCGGTCAAACGTGATCGAAACGGTATCGTCCGGGTTGTGAACAGACTTACCAAAGATGACCCACCCACGCGCGGGGCCTGTCAGCACTTTCCCAAGAACCGGGGAGGGCTCGTCGGTGTTGATTGCCGTATCGATGGAAATGTACGCCCTGGCTCCCGCCTTGATAAACGGATCACCCCCACCAGAACCCGACGAACCTGCGGCTCCGCCTCCACCGCCAGATCCGCCACCGGAGCCGGAATTCTGACTGATCTGGTAACCGACCGATTTTATCGGCGAGAAGGCTCCCTCGGCAACGAACCCTGCGGCCATTTCTTTGATCCGCTCGTTTTTGGCGTCAAGGATCTCTTTTCTTTTTGCCGCATAATCCGCTTCGGCCTTGGCTTTCTCCTGTGCCGCTGCAACCTCTTGAGGCGTTTGTTGCAGGGTGGTGGGCTGACCGGCTGCTTGTTGTGGTCCTGGCGTCAAACTGAACCGACTGTTTTCGGCGGCTTGTTGGGCTGGTTGTTCTGGCGCGACCGGTCTGGCGGGCGGCGCAAACGACGGCGCGAACGAATCTCCGTTATCGCTGGCTTGTTTGGCCGCGACAGAATCCGCGTTTTTAGCCATGGAGGCATAATTCTCTGTCGGCGCGGATTCGCTTGTCTTCTGAATGTCGCGGGCCGTGGACAGGTCCGGGTTGCTGGCCCCGCCTTGCGCCGGGTGCGTCGCGTTTTTCATGGCAATGACAAAAACCAGGATCACGACCGC
>JAJYQG010000145.1 GCA_021794775.1 Pseudomonadota bacterium | reverse complement strand
CCTTGTCCTATAAAAGTGCATCCCCGTGGATACCGCGCCTTTCTTTTCTGGGGGGGAAGATGCCCGATGGTCATGACCTGTATCCTTGTTGCACGGTTTGTCGGGTTTATGTGGAATCACCGGTCATTTTATCAAAATTTTGTGGACGGGCGAAATGGATCTGGTGTTCTTCCTGCCGATGCAGTCGCAAAGCGCCTTGTTCCTGAGAAGGGTCAAACAACAAGTCGCCTTCGGGTTCAGGGCGGTGGGTGGGTTCAAGCTCCGTGAAACCGAACAGTTGGCGGTCGGCCAAGTGGGATGGGGTGATGCGTTGCAGGCCAAGAAAAATATTGTCGATTCGACCGGGATGAGCTTTCTCTTCTGCGTTAAGCCACGTTTTGATGGCCTGGCGTTGCAGGTTTTCCTGTGAACCGCACAGGTTGCAGGGGATGATCGGAAAGTTCATGCCTCGGGCATAACGGGCAATATCTTCTTCGCGGCAATAGGCCAGTGGACGAATGACCACATGATGACCGTCGTCGGTGACCAGTTTGGGCGGCATGCCTTTCAGTCTTCCGCCATGAAACAGGTTGAGAAAAAACGTTTCAACCATGTCGTTGCGGTGATGTCCCAGGGCGATCTTGTTGGCCCCCAGTGCCTTGGCGGTGCGGTAGAGCACCCCTCGTCGCAGGCGTGAGCACAGCGAACAGGTGGTTTTGCCCTCCGGAACCTTCTCTTTGACGATACTGTAAGTGTCGGCATGAACGATGTGGTAATCGACACCCAGTTTTTCCAGATAGGCGGGTAAAGTATCCTCGGGGAAGCCGGGCTGTTTTTGATCGAGATTGACAGCAATGATCCGAAAGCGTATCGGAGCCCGTTGTTGCAGGTCGAGCAACAGGGTGAGCAAGGTATGAGAATCCTTGCCTCCGCTCAGACAGACCATCACGGTGTCGCCCTCGGCGATCATGGCATAGTCCCCCAAGGCTTTGCCAACGGCGCCGCGCAATCTTTCTTGGAGACGAATGAAGGTTGATGAATGGGGGGAAGAGGTGGGCATGACAGGATGTTGGCAGATGATCGCGGCATGATACACGGTTGCACGAGGGCATTCCTTGACATGGGGTATGAGGGCGACCACAATTTGCCGGATTTTGACGGAAAACGGTGATACAACACGATGGTTTGGTACGAGAGAGCCGGGTTGGCCCCGGATGAGGCTGCCCGTGAACATAGCCATCGCCTGGCGCGACATATCGATGAGGTTCTGACCGACGCAGGCGGTTGGTTGGACTTTGCGCGTTTCATGGAGCTTGCGCTCTATGCGCCGGGGCTTGGATATTATGCCGCCGGGGCGGTCAAGTTGGGGCGTGAAGGTGACTTTGTCACAGCACCGGAGATGACGCCTTTGTTTGCTCGAACGTTGGCGAATCCCATCGCGCGCACCCTGGCATCGCTCGACGGGTCAGGCGAGATGCTGGAGTTGGGGGCCGGGTCGGGGCAGTTGGCCTTTGATCTATTGCTGTCGTTGCAGCAACAACAGGCTTTGCCGACGCATTATTGGATCATGGAAGTGAGTCCTGACTTGCGTTCAAGGCAGCGTGATCGGCTTGCCGAGTTGCCTGACGATCTGTTCCGACGGGTATCCTGGTGCGAGCGTTGGCCCGAGCAAATTCGGGGGGTGGTACTCGCCAATGAGGTGTTGGACGCTATGCCAGCCCAGCGTTTGCGTTGGCACGATGGGCGTTGGTATCAGGCCGGGGTTGCGCGCATGGGGGGGCATTGGGGCTGGGAGTATCGTTGGCTGGAGGATGAGACATTGCTGGAAGGATTGCCCGATATGACCGGCTATCCCGATCCCTATGATACCGAGGTGGCCCCCGTGGTCGAAGGGGTCATGGCGACGTTGGCGTCTTCCTTGGTCGAGGGCAGAGCCTTTCTGATCGATTATGGCTTTCCGGCGCGCGAGTATTACCATCCTCAGCGCAGCGGTGGTACGTTGATGTGCCACTATCGTCACCATGCCCACGGCGATCCGTTGGTGTTGCCCGGTTTGCAGGATATCACCGTGCACGTGGATTTTACCCGTGTGGCCCAAGCTGCCCGGCGTTACGGGCTGCGGCTGGAAGCATGGGCAGGACAGGCGCAGTGGCTCATGGATGAGGGCATTGTGGAACATTTGGAGAGCTTGCATCGAGCCGTCCCCGTGGATTACCGTCAGCTTGGTGCAGCACAGAAGCTGCTGAGCCCGGCAGAAATGGGAGAGCTGTTTAAAGTATTGGTGGTCGGGCATGGCAGTGAAAGCCAGGCAGCGCTGACGGCTCTCGGACTGGGTGAGGAGGAGCCGAACGGGTCAGGGGATCAAGCTTCGGAGGGCTGACAGGCGCTGTTGTCGCAGCAGTTCTGGAATGGTGCGCGGATCGGTGGTGGCGCGGGCGATGGCGGCGCTGTCGAGCGCCAGGCAGATGTCGAGCGCTTTTTGGCCGTTGGTTTTCAAATCCGGATGCCCATCCTGGAACAGCTCTGCCAGACAAACCTGAAGGTCGAGCGATTCAAGAAAACGCGCGGGTCGGCGCCAGGCGTCGTAGCGGTCGAATATGGGCAGCCAGGATTCCGGAGTTCTGGCGTCGAGGTGACGCAGGGATGGACCGAGGGTACAGGCCAGGGTGATCAACTGGACCTTCTCGCGGCTCCAGCGATAGCGCTCCCCCCAGTCTGCCATCAGGGACTGGCGTTGGGGGTCGGGTAACGGGCCCAGCAACGTGGACAGCCAGGCTATCCAGCGTTGTCGTTGTGGCAGGTTGTGGCGTGCGCAACCATCGACCGCTTGCAGTGATGGTTCCAGATGTTCGGATGGGAGGTTGGGGAACAGGCGGGAAAGGGCGCCCCATGCGTGCAAGGCGCGCAACATGTGCGAGGGATGAAGGGTCTGAAAGCCTTTGTCCAGTTCTTGCTGGACTCTCTCGGGAACCAGGGCATCTACTTCGCCGGCGCTGACCATGTGGCGTAACAAGGCTACGGTTGGCGGGGCCGTTTCAAACCGGAAGGGGGCGAGCTTGGCCAGGAACCGTGCGACGCGCAATAGGCGCACCGGGTCTTCGACAAAAGCGGGGCCCACATGGCGCAAGCGACGTTCGGCCAAATCCGCTTGTCCGCCAAAAGGGTCGAACAGCGTGCCGTCGGCGGCTCTGGCCATGGCATTGATGGTGAGGTCGCGGCGCGCAAGATCTTCTTCCAGGCCAACGTTGGGGCTGGCATGAAACACAAAGCCGTGGTAGCCCGGAGCGGTTTTGCGTTCGGTGCGCGCCAAGGCATATTCCTCGTGGGTTTCAGGGTGGAGGAATACGGGGAAGTCCTTGCCTACTGGGCGGAATCCTTGGCGGATCATGGCTTCCGGACTGCTGCCGACGACGACCCAGTCCCGTTCGGTGACGGGTAAGCCAAGCATTTCGTCGCGCAGCGATCCGCCTACCTGAAAAACTTTCATGGATGGGCCAAGGCTAGCCCGTGCAGCAAGTCGTGCAGATGCAAGGGCGTTTCAGGGTGCAGGCGCTTCTGATAGATCAC
>JAJYQG010000086.1 GCA_021794775.1 Pseudomonadota bacterium | reverse complement strand
GACGCCTGGGGCAAGGATTCCAGCGCCGTTTTGAGGTGGGCCAGGGCGGCGAACGCCGGATGGTCGGGGGGGGGGCCGATCCAGGCTTCGGCCATGCCTTCCGGGGCCAAACGTTGCCACCCGCCGTCGAGCTTGAGCTGTTCGTCCGGTCCCGTGGCCCAATGGGTGAGCCTATCCAGCCAAGGTTCGTAATAACGCTTTTGCAGTTTTTTGGCCTGAATGCGTTGATGGGCCAGACCATCCTCGAACAGGGTCTGCAATTCGGCGGGCCAATGCCGCCATGGAGCTTTCAATGTCTCCAGGGCTGCCTGGCGTGCCAGACGCTGGCTTATCAGGAACGTTTCCGGGGTTTCTGTCCTGACGGGAAGGTGATTGGCATACGCCAGCAAGGGGCGAATCGCCTGGGCCAGTTCGTCGGGGTCGGTCCAGCAGGCCATGACCTCGGCGATCTGATCCTGTGCCAACGGCGTATAGAACCTGCGCCAGTAATCCTGTACCGCTTCGAGGTGCAGAGCGTCATCGTTCTCGATCTGACGGGTGAACAGACCGCGGCTCTCCAGCGCATGTTCGCGCAGCATGCGATAGCACCAGCCATGGATGGTGGCGATGGATGCTTCATCCATCCATTCGACGGCCAGTTCCAGGCGGCGCGCCTGGGTCTGCCAGTCCTCCTCGGGATAGAGGGCGCGCAACGCCAGCAAAGGGTCATCGGGCGCCAGGGCGAGCGCAGAAGACTGGCGAAAAAGGGCTGCCGCTTCCGCCAGACGGGCTCGTATCCTGTCGCGCAATTCCATCGTCGCGGCTTCGGTGAAGGTGACGACGAGGATGTCCGGTGGCATCAGGGGAGGCGTTTCGTGACCAAGAATCAGGCGTACGTAGAGGAGTGCAATGGTGAAGGTCTTGCCGGTGCCGGCGCTGGCTTCGATGAGATGACTGCCCGATAACGGGAAGGTCAGGGGGTCGAGGGTACGGTTCACGATGGGGTATCGGCCATATCGGGGTAGGGCATGACAGCGATGACGTCCATCAGCGGGGCATACAGCCGCTGGCAGGCATGGTCCATGGCTGCGTTGGACCAGAGCGCCTCAAAGGTCGGGAAATGGCGCTGCAGATAGGGGTTGCGTTGTCGTTCGCCGGGTTGTTTCGGAGTGCCTTCGTAACAATCCTGGGCCCGTATCCGCGCCGTGGCTTCTGACTTGTCCTTATGGTTGAGCCAGGTAAAGCCTGTTTTGGGCGCCAGAGGCCAGGGGTGGGTCAACCCGGTCAGGTAGGCTTCGATGAGGTCATGAAACAGACGGCGGGCCTCACCGGGCTCCAGGGGGCACAGCGTTACGGCGCCGTCAATGCCGCAAAGTATGCTGCTGAGCGGTTGCCCCTGCAGATGCAGGGCAAGGTGTTTGACCCAGGCTGCCAGCAGTTTGGCATGACGGGGCTTGTTCGATGTGTCCAGCAAGCGGTCGGGCACCTGTGCGACATGGGCCAAGCCGGAGCCTGGGGAGGCAGCCCCGCAGCATTCGCCCAGGATTCCTTTGACCGAGATTGGCCGGGCTTGCCAGGTGAGTTTCAGATCCAGCGCAGGCATGCTGTGACGCTCGGGATGGGTGGCGAGTAGGGCGCGAAAATGGGCAAATTGGGCCTCCAGGGGTGCCGTGAGATGCGCGGCGGCGCTGTCGCCCCAAGCCTCGAGCGGCAGCAGGCCGCGCCGGCGCAAACGTGCCAACACCAGGTGCTGCCGTGCCAGCTCTCCATCCTGGTCGGAGCATGGATGCAGCAATCCATCGGCACGGGCTTCGATGAGTTCGTCTTGCAGCAACCAGCGGGACAGGGCATCCAGTTTGAAAGGTTCGTGGTCGAGATCGTCCTCAGAGGGCGAGGCAAAATGGATACCCAGTCGCTGGCGGTAAAACAGGCCCACCGGGTCTTTGAGAAAAGCGCTGAGCTGGAGCAGGGAGATGGGACCCTCGGGGATGAGGGAAGGCAGCGCGCCGGAGTCACCTTCGGCACCATGCGGGGCGCGGGGTTCCCACTCCCGTGCGTAGGTCAGCCATGAAGCATCGGGGCCATGACCAAAATAATCGGGGTGAAAAGGCTGCAGCCGATGTTCGACGGTCAGATGGCGCAACAGCGGGCCAGGATCCCGATCTGCCGTGATGAACCAGCCGCGCTCCAGATGGTCGCGCAATTGACTCACCAGCACCGAGGGCGGACGGGGGGCATTGTCCTGGATGCTGCGCCCCACCCAGCTGATGTAAAGTCGCTCCCGTGCTGACAACAAGGCTTCCAGAAACAGGTAACGGTCGTCTTCCCGGCGCGAGCGGTCGCCACGACGGGGATGGCGCGACAGCAAATCAAAATCGGCCACGGTTTGGTGGCGCGGGAAATCGCCATCGTTCATGCCGAGCAAACAGACCATGCGGAAAGGAATGGCGCGCATCGGCATCAGGGTGGCGAACGTAACCTGTCCCCCCATGAAGCGCTGGTGGGGGGGCGATTCGTCGAGTAGGGATAGCCAATGGTCGCGCACCACCGCCAGATCCAGCTCTGCTGTCAAGCGAGCTGCGTGGCAGGCCTCGCTCCACGGTTGCAGAGCATGGCTCAAGTGCCACAGCAGACGTTCGTCTTCAAGGGAATCGCTGTCAAAAAACTGCTGGAGCATGGTCTGCAGGCGTTTGGCCCAAGTGGCGGGCGAAGCCGGTCTGGCGAGATCCTGGCGCAACGTTTGCAGGCGCTCCAGCAGGTGGGCCAGAGTGCCTGCCAGAGCGGCTTCCAGCCCGGCTACTTCGCCATAGGGTTCGATCTCTTGCCAGGACCAGTCGTGGCGCCCGCTTGGGTCTGCCCCTTGGGCATAGCCCAGCAGCATCTGGCGCAGGCCATGCATCCACGTATTTTGTTCGTCGGCGCGACCGCTGAAGGTTTGCCGGTGTTGACCATCGATGCCCCAGCGGATCTGGGTTTGGCGAATCCAGCGTTGCACCAGGGGCAGGTCCTCGGGGCATAGGCCAAAACGTCGGCGCAAGGCAGCGACTTCGAGCAGTTCCAGCATATCGCTTACCGACAGACGGGCATCGGGCAGAGAGAGCAAGGTTTCAAGGGCACCCGCCAGTGGCGATTGACGGCGTCGCGATTGGTCGGCGAGAGTATAGGGCAGGCGCCGTTTGTCGCCAGGTTCGATCTGGCCGAACACAGCGTCGATGTGCGGGGCATAAAGATTGACGTCCGGCATCATGACGAGGACATCGCGCGGACGCCAGCTTGCGTCGCTGTTGAAGAGGGCAAGCAGCTGGTCGTGCAGGATCTCGACTTCACGCTGCGGGCTATGGGCGCTGTGAAACCGCAGCGAAGGGTCATGGGCGTCGAGGGGGCGGCGCGGACCGCTGCCGGCGCCCCTGGATACACGCCTCGGTCGGTTCGGTCTTGTGCCCCACCAGGATCTGGCCGGTCCGGAACTGGCGCGAGCCCTTGCACTTCGTGGGGCGAGCCTGCTTCTCGTGCCAGGCGCGTGGCCGCCTGCACCGGGGCCTGACCCCTCCGACGCCGACGCCCGGCCCGGTCCCGAGG
>JAJYQG010000123.1 GCA_021794775.1 Pseudomonadota bacterium | reverse complement strand
GCGCAAGCGCTGCGAAATCGTGCTGTTCGGATCGTTCAGATTGCCGAACACGATGGCCTGCTTGCCTTCCTGCGCGCAGGCCTCGACACAGGCTGGTTGCTGTCCCCGATCCACCCGCTGCACACACAGCGTGCAGCTCTCCACAGTGCCTTTGCCACGGGGCGTCTGGCCGCTGTGATCGGTGACCGGTTCATGGACAAACGAACGGGCTTTGTAGGGACAGGCCATCATGCAATAGCGACAACCGATGCAGCGGTGCTTGTCGACCAACACGATGCCATCGGCACGCTTGAACGAAGCCCCCGTCGGGCAGACATCGACGCAGGGCGGTTCGGCGCAATGCTGGCACATCATGGGCAACGACAGCTTGCGCCCTGTGCCCTCCTGTTCCAGATCGATTTTGCGCATCCATTGGGCATCGGTGGCTTGGGTCCCGTCACCCAAGGCATTTTCCCGATTGCAGGCACGCACGCACGCATCGCAACCGCTGCTGCAACGGGTGGTATCGATCAGCATGCCCCAACGCACCGCCGACGAGGCCGCCTCGCCCGCCGGACGGGCGCGCGCGTAGTCGTACAGCGTGACACCCGGCGCCACCGCCACCGCTGCGGTCAAGGCCGACCCCCGCGACATGAACGCACGTCGCCCCGGATCCGTAGGTCCATTCATTTCAGGTTCTCCCCTTGGGCCAGCCCCACGGCCTGGCGAGCCCGTGTACGGGGTTCGCTGGCATGGCACTCAAAGCAGTCGGGACGCACGGCAGCATACTGATGACAGCCTTGGCAAAAGTTACGCTCCGTCCCCAGCACGCTGTGGTTCACCTTGCTGGCGTGACAATCGACGCAATCGGCCAGACTGTAGCGCCCCCCGCGAATGCCCATGCGCACCGTCAGATCGCGCTGGTGCACCAGCAGTTTCATGTGGTTGAGGCGCATGAACTGGGGGTCGGCGACGCAATGTCCGCCCTGCCCCACATCCAGCTGAGGAAAAGGCACCCCGGCTTGTACCGGGGATGCCAGCGCCAGCATCAGCAACCCGCTCCACCCCATGGCACGCAGGATCTTCATGGTGCCGACCTATTCTCCAAGCCCCATCTGGATGTACCCTGTCGGGCAGACATCGTGGCAGATGTGACAACCAATGCACTTATCGTAATCGGTATCGACGTAGCGTCCGACGGTAGCTTTCGACTTGGGCACGCGAAACACGGCCGTTTGGGGACAATACACCACGCAGTTGTCGCACTGGAAGCACATGCCACAGCTCATGCAGCGTTTGGCCTCAGCCACGGCCGCAGCTTCACTGAGAACATGCAGCCGTTCCTCGAAGTTGCCCAAGGCCGTTTCCTTGTCCAGGTGAGTCACCTGGCGCACGTTGCGTTCAACGTAGGTGAAATGCCCCAGAAACAGATCGGTGTGCGGAATCACATAGCGCGCCGAACGGTTATCGTAGTTATGCACCACAGGCGCGGCATCGGTGCCGCGCAGGGGCTCCTCCACCGCCTCGATCTTAAGCCCGGCTTCCACCATCTTGCGCATCAGGTCGAAGGTATGAACATCAATGCGGGGTCGTTTTTCGGCCTCTATCCCAGCCAGAAAACGGTCGATGCCATCGGCGGCAATCGAACCGTGACCAATGGCCGTGGTCAGCAAATGGGGGCGGATGACATCCCCTCCTGCAAATACGCCAGGTTTGCCCTCGACCTGGTAATTCTTGTCGGCACTGACCATGCCCCGTCCGTTGTCGAACATCTCCAACCCGGTAAAATCCACGGCCTGGCCGATGGCCGAGACGATCAGATCGGCCGGAATGTCTTCTTCACTGCCGGCTACGGTATCGACCTGCAACCGCCCGCCGACGATTTTGGCCTCGCAACGGGCCACGCGCAAGGCCGTCGCACGGCCATCGGCGGCACGCACCAGCCCCACCGGCACCAGCCCCCCACGGATGGCGATGCCTTCCGACAAGGCATGCTCGATTTCATGCTTGTTGGCCTGCATCTTTTCGATGCCAAACACCGACGTCAAGGTCACCTCTGCCCCCTGACGTGCCGAAATATGGGCCACATCGTGGGCCAGATGGCCCGCAATGGCCTGCTCGATGTCGCCGGGCTTGGCATGCTGAATGTTGCCCAGGCGGCGGGCCACCGTGGCCACATCGATGGAGGTATCGCCTCCCCCCACCACCACCACCCGGTGGCCAACATGCTGCAGCCGCCCATCGTTGAACGCTTTGAGAAAAGCGGTGGCGGTGACGACGTTGGGCGCATCCCCTTCGGGGATCGGCAAGGCGCGCCCGGACTGGGCTCCCATACCCAGAAACACCGCGTCGAAGGTTTGATGGATCTGTTCCATGGTGACATCCTTGCCGATGTGGCAATTCAGCCGGGTCTTGACCCCAAGATCGAGAATGCGCTGAATTTCCGCATCCAGAACGGGCCGTGGCGTGCGAAACCCCGGAATGCCGTAGCGCATCATGCCACCCAACAGCGCATGGTCATCAAAAATGGTGACCTCATGCCCCTTCAGCGCCAGCTGATAGGCGCAGGAAAGTCCGGCCGGCCCACCGCCGATGACGGCCACCGTCTTGCCGCTCGGTTCGGCCTGGGTCGAGAATTTGAGGCCGTGCTCCACCGCATATTCTCCCAGGAAATGCTCGACGGAGTTGATGCCGACATGGTCTTCCACTTCGTTGCGGTTGCACCCGCTTTCGCAAGGCGCGGGACAGACGCGCCCCATCACCGAAGGAAAAGGATTGGCTTCCGTCAACACGCGCCAGGCATGTTCCTGCCAGGTCATGCCAGCCGGAGGCTTTTCCATGCCACGGGCAATCTGCAGGTAGCGCCGGATGTCCTCACCAGAAGGACAACTGCCCTGACAGGGTGGCGTCGATTGAATGTAGGTGGGACATTTATGGCTGTAACTGGCCTGAAAGATCTTGTCGCGCAGGGAATGTACCGCTTGATCCCCTTCCTTGTAGCGCCGATAACTCAACGCTGTTTTTTTCTCTTCCACCGTATCGCTCATGACGCGTCTCCCCCTCGTGATCTCGTCTATTGCTGCCGTCCAAGGATGATGGCATTGCTCACCAGTTGATGGACCCCCCCCACCACACGACGGTCAAACTGGTAGTACGGCAATACCTTGGTAAACTGGGCCTTGCAGATGGCGCAAATCGTGGCCATGAAGTTGACCCCGTGGACATCGGCCACCGCGCGCAAGGCTTCCATGCGCGGCAAAGCGCCTTTGACGCGGACGTCGATCAAGTCGTCGGTCAACAATCCGCCACCGCCGCCGCAACAAAAAGTCCGCTCGCGGGTCGTCGCTTCATCCATCTCGACAAAATGGTTGGCCACCGTGCGGATGATGTTGCGTGGAATGTCGAACTGGCCCCCGGCGTAGTCGCCCATGCGCGAGCCCCTTGCCACATTGCAGGAATCGTGGAACGTCACCACGTAGGCATCGTTGGCCGAGGGATCGAACGTCAGGGCTCCCTGCTCGATCAGGTCCCAGGTGAACTCGCAGATGTGGGTGGGTTGTCGGTAGCGCCCATCGAGTTGCTGCTGCAA
>JAJYQG010000046.1 GCA_021794775.1 Pseudomonadota bacterium | reverse complement strand
TATCTTCCACCGTCAACCAACCCAGCAACTCACCGTACTCATCCACCACCAAACCGGCTTTGTGGTGGCTCTCCTGAAAATTTTGCAGCTGCGTCAACAGCGACGTCCCCTCGGGAATGAAATAGGGTTTGCGCATGACCTTGAGCAAGCTTTCCTCGGTCAAATCGCCGCGCCGAAACTGATTGAAAACCTGGCGCATGTGAACGATTCCCAC
Source organism: Pseudomonadota bacterium (assembly GCA_021794775.1). GTDB lineage: Bacteria > Pseudomonadota > Gammaproteobacteria > Burkholderiales > Ferrovaceae > Ferrovum. The sequence continues at coordinate 3,371 of JAJYQG010000046.1, read as the reverse complement.
CACCGCATCGGGGGTTCCACGGTACAACAACTGAAGCGTATGACGGGCGGTGGCCAGGCGCTCCACCACTGCCGGCAGTCCAGCATCCAGATCCACCCCTTCGATGCGGCTGCGAGGGGTCATGACGTCGTTGACCGTCATGGTGTTCAAGCCCAGCAGATTGAGCAACAAATCCTGATGTTTGTCGGGAATGAACCCGCCTCCTTCCAACACCAGCATGCGCAACTCATCCAGCCCAAGGCCTTGATGGCGCGGATTGCGCGCCGGCAAGCGCAAGGTAAAGAGCAGGGCCCGTACGAACAGATTGACAAACCAGATGACCGGAGACAGGAGCCATGACAGGGCGGTCAAGACGTAACCAAGGTGCAGGGCGATTGGCTCGGCATAGGTCGCTCCGATGATTTTCGGCGTGATTTCGGAAAACACCAGAATCACCAGCGTCACCAGCAGGGTGCTCAGACTCAGCATCCAGCCATCCGCCCCCACCCATCGCACCGCCAACAATGTCACCATCGATGCCGCGGCCGCGTTGATGAAATTGTTGCCCAGCAACAGCATGCTCAGCAAACGATCGGTCTGTTGGCGCAACGCCTGCACCCTGCGAGCGCGCCGTTGTCCGGGCTGGGCCGCCAGGTGTTGCAAACGGTAGCGGTCCAGCGCCATCATGCTGGTTTCCGCCATGGAGAAAAAGCCCGAAAATACCAGCAACACCGCCAGTCCCAGAAGCATCCAGCCCCAGGGGATATCATCCACGATGAAGAATCAGCTCCACCACGAACTTGCTGCCCAAGTACCCCACCAGCAACAAGGCGAAGCCGGTCAAAGTCCAACGCGCGGCACGGCGGCCGCGAATCCCCCAAACATGGCGCGCCAGCAGCAACCCGGCATAGATGCCCCAAGCCAGCAGAGAAAAAACCACCTTGTGATTCCACACCAAGGGACGTCCGAACACCGCTTCGGAAAACAAGATGCCACTGACGAGGGTCGCCGTCAGCAACACGAACCCGACATGCAACATCTGAAACAGCAAGGAATCCATCGACACCAACGACGGCAAGGCTCCCCAGCGGGACATGGAACGGTCATGGTTGTGCAAACGCTGTTCCATGATCCCCATCAGGACGGCGTGCAATGCCGCCACCGCGAACAGCCCATAGGCCATGAAGGAAATCACCAGATGCACTTTGAAGCCGAGCATATGGCTGTATTCAATGGGTTTGTCGGTAGGCAACACCAGGGGAGCCAGCACCAGAAACGCGGTAATCACCATGATCACCGAGCGCAAAATGCCAAGACGGTAGCGGAAACTGCCGAGCCAGTACATGAACACCGTGGCAGCCCCAACCAGCGACAGGGAATTGCCCAAGGACAAGGAGATCAGCTCCGAAGAAAACAATTCGCGCTTGAGCAACAGTACATGCACCGAAAAGACACAGAACAACAAAGCCTGGGCGCGCTTTGAGGCAAACACCTCTCCCTGCTCCGGGGTATGATGCCGACGCAGCAGAATATCGCGCAGCCCAAGCATGAGGTAGAGCAGAGCGGTGGTAAAATACAGCAGGGTATCGTTGACCATGCCGACAGTTTACCACTGTCAACCCGATTTTATGAGGCCACTTCTTTCATGCTTGACCATCTGACCGAGCGCCTGAGTGGCGCCTTCAAATCCCTCCGCGGCCAGGCGCAACTGACCGAAACCAACATCCAGGATGCATTGCGCGATGTGCGCATCGCCCTGCTGGAGGCCGATGTCGCCCTGCCTGTCGTCAAAACGTTCATCGAGGATGTTCGACAAGAAGCCTTGGGCCAAGCCGTGCTGCAAAGCCTGACCCCAGGCCAGGCCTTCATCGGCATCGTGCACCGTACCCTCACGCGCTTGATGGGCGAACATAACGAAGGGCTCAACCTCGCCGCCCAACCTCCCGCTGTCATCCTCATGGCGGGCTTGCAGGGGGCCGGCAAGACCACCACCACCGGCAAACTGGCCAAGTGGCTCAAGGAACAGCAAAAAAAGAAAGTTCTGGTGGTCAGCTGCGACGTCTACCGCCCAGCGGCCATCGAGCAGTTGCGCATTCTATCCGAGTCCCTGGAAATCGAATGCTTCCCCTCCGACTTGTCCCAACAACCGGACGACATCGCACGCAACGCGCTGGACTACGCGCGCCGCCATTTTCATGATGTCCTGCTCGTCGATACCGCCGGCCGCTTGACCATCGACGAACCCATGATGCAGGAAATCCGGCAACTTCACGGGACGCTGCAGCCCGTTGAAACACTGTTCGTGGTCGATGCCATGCAGGGACAAGACGCCGTCAACACGGCACGGGCTTTTGGGGAAGCCTTGCCGCTCACCGGCATCATTCTCACCAAACTGGATGGCGACGCCCGGGGTGGGGCCGCCTTATCCGTACGTCACATCACCCAACGCCCGATCAAGTTCATCGGGGTTGGGGAAAAGCTCACTGGACTCGAGGCCTTCCATCCAGAACGGATGGCCTCCCGGGTCCTTGGCATGGGGGACGTGTTAACCCTGATCGAGGAAGCCCAACGCAACGTCGATCAAGTCGAAGCCGAGAAGCTTGCCAAAAAACTCAAAAAAGGGCACGCCTTCGATCTGGAAGATTTCAAAGCCCAGCTCCAACAGATGCGAAAGGCTGGCGGCATCGGCGCCATGATGGACAAACTGCCCTCCCAACTGACCCGCAACATGGCCCCTGGGGCTGCCCCTCCCGATGAAAACTCCTTACGCCGCATCGAAGGCATCATCAACGCCATGACGCCCCTGGAAAGACGCAAGCCGGAGCTTCTCAAAGCATCGCGCAAGCGGCGCATTGCGGCGGGGTCGGGGGTTCAGGTGCAAGAGATCAATCGCCTGCTGACCCAGTTCGAACAGATGCAAAAAATGATGAAGCTGCTGTCCCAGGGCGGTGGCATGTCAAAGATGCTGCGTGGCATGCGCAACCTGATTCCAGGGCGCTGAAATTTATTGGAAAAACACGTTGCCAGGAGAGAAGATGAACGCCCCATCCTGGCTGCGCGTCTTGTCCAGCATGGATTCAAAGTTTGAAGCACTGACGGGTTTGGAATACCAGAAACCCTGCGCATAGTCGCAGCCGAAGCGACGCAACATATCGTGCTGGGCGCTGGTTTCAACCCCCTCCGCAATGGTCTTGATGCCGAGTTTATGCGCCATGACGATGATGGCCTCGGTCAAAGCCTTGTCACTTTCATCGACGGTGATCTCGGAAATGAACGAGCGATCGATCTTGAGGTAGTCGATGTCAAATTGCTTGAGGTAGGAAAGCGCCGAGAACCCTGTACCGAAGTCATCGATGGAGACTTCAACCCCATCGTTTCAGTAATCGAGGAAA
>JAJYQG010000092.1 GCA_021794775.1 Pseudomonadota bacterium | reverse complement strand
GATCAACCGCAAATATCCGCTGGCGCAGCTCATGGCTGCTTGCCGTCGCTATCTCGAGCATGCGCCGCGCGATTTCATCACCTTTGAGTACGTCATGTTGGCCGGCGTCAACGATGCGGATGCCCATGCCCAGGCGCTCATCCATCTGGTGCGTGATGTGCCGTGCAAGTTCAACCTGATTCCGTTCAATCCCTTTCCGCAGTCTGGGTATGAAACCTCGCCCAGGGAGCGTATCGCTCGCTTCCGGGATATTCTGATGGCGGCCGGGTTGGTGGTGACGGTACGCAAGACAAGGGGGGACGACATCGATGCCGCCTGCGGTCAGTTGGCTGGACAGGTGGTGGATCGCAGTCGTCGTACCGCAACCGCGGCTGGAGTGGTGACCCTGTCATGAACCCCATGGCTTTGCGGCGCGTGGCCCGTCAGGTACACATTGGGACGGTAAGGTTGGGGGGGGATGCGCCGATTGTGGTGCAGTCCATGACCAATACCGACACGGCCGATGTGGAGGCGACCACCGCTCAAGTTTTGGCCTTGGCCCAGGCGGGCTCGGAGCTGGTGCGGGTGACCGTGAACAGTGCCGAAGCAGCCCGTGGCGTTGCGCCGCTGCGGGCGGCGCTCGATCGGGCGGGTTGTGCGATTCCCCTGGTGGGCGATTTTCATTTCAACGGGCATAAGCTGCTGGCTGAGTTTCCCGATTGTGCCCGGGCTCTGGCCAAGTTTCGCATCAATCCAGGCAATGTCGGGCCTGGGTCGCGGCGCGATGAACAGTTTGCGCGTTTGATACAGTTGGCGCTGGAATACGACAAACCGGTGCGTATCGGTGTCAACTGGGGCAGCCTGGATCCCCAGGTGATGGCCCGCTTCATGGATGACAACGGGCGATTGCCGCAACCGGAACCGGTGACGCAGGTGATGCGCCGTGCTTTGGTGGCCTCGGCCCTGGAAAGCGCCGCCCAGGCGGAGGCCTGGGGGCTCTCTGGCGATCGCATCGTGCTGTCCTGCAAGGTCAGCGGCGTTCAGGACCTGATCGCCGTGTACCGTGACCTGGCGCAGCGCTGCGATTATCCGTTGCATCTCGGGCTCACGGAAGCCGGCATGGGGACTCAGGGGGTGGTGGCGTCCACGGCGGCCCTCGCGGTGTTGTTGCAGGAAGGCATTGGCGACACGATCCGCGTCTCCCTTACCCCGGAACCCGGAGGGGATCGCGCCGAGGAAGTGCGGGTGGCCCAACAGATCCTGCAATCCCAGGGGCTGCGTGCTTTTACGCCACAGGTGACCGCATGTCCCGGCTGCGGCAGAACGACCAGTACCTATTTTCAGAGTCTGGCGCAGCGTATCGAGGTCTATCTGCGGCAGCAGATGCCCGTATGGCGCCAACGTTATCCTGGCGTCGAGGGGTTGCATGTCGCCGTCATGGGATGCGTGGTGAATGGTCCGGGGGAAAGCAAATTGGCCGACATTGGCATCAGTCTGCCCGGTTCGGGTGAACGGCCGGTGGCGCCCGTGTACGTGGATGGCGCAAAAACCGTGACCCTGAAGGGAGAGCATATCGCCGAAGAGTTTCAGGCGCTGGTGGCCCAGTATGTGCAGCGTCGATATGGAGGAGAGCAATCATGACAGCGTCGTTCCAGGCCGTTCGTGGCATGAACGACAGGTTTCCGCCGGAAAGCTTTCGTTGGGCCCGGCTGGAGAATGTTTTGCGTGACTGGTTGGATGCTTACGGATACCGCGAGGTGCGGTTCCCGATCGTCGAGGCCACAGGCTTGTTTGTGCGTTCGATCGGCACGGCCACGGATATCGTGGAAAAAGAAATGTACAGCTTCGTCGATGGGCTCAATGGCGAGTCGCTGACCCTGCGCCCGGAAGGGACTGCGTCTTGCGTTCGTCTGGCGCTTCAGCATCATTTGTTGTACGACGGCCCCCAGCGTTTCTGGTACCAGGGGCCGATGTTTCGTCACGAACGTCCCCAGAAGGGGCGTTACCGCCAGTTTCACCAATGCGGCATCGAAGCTCTGGGTTTTGCCGGCCCGGATGCCGATGCCGAGCTGATCCTGATGACGGCGAATCTATGGCGTCGTCTGGGTTTGCAGGATGTCCGGTTGCAGATCAACAGCATTGGATCATCCGATGCCCGGGCCCGTTATCGCACCGTGTTGCAAGCCTATTTTCGCCAACATGTCGATGCGCTGGATGAAGATTCCAGTCGTCGCCTGGAAACCAATCCACTGCGCATTCTGGACAGCAAGAACGGTGATCTTAAAGAGCTCATCGCGGCCGCTCCCCAGCTTTCCGAATATCTGGACGAGGCGTCGCATCGTCATTTCGAGGCATTGCTGGCTTTGTTGCAGGAAGCAGGGGTACCCTATGAGATCAACCCGCGCTTGGTGCGCGGGCTCGATTATTACAATGCCACCGTGTTCGAGTGGGTCACGGATCGTCTTGGCGCGCAGGGCACGGTATGCGGGGGTGGACGTTACGATGGCCTCGTCGAGCAGTTGGGCGGAAAACCAACGCCGGCCTGCGGTTTTGCCATGGGACTTGAACGTCTTTTGGGACTGCTGGAGCAAGATTCGGATTGGCAAGCGGAGACTGGAGCGGTACCGGATGTGTATGTGCTGAACCAGCAGCAGACCGCCTGGGCCTTGCGTTTGTCGGAAGATTTGCGCAATGCCGGTTTGCGGGTGCTGTACCACGCCGGCGGAGGGTCTTTTAAGGCCCAGTTTCGCCGCGCGGATGCCAGCGGTGCGCGCTATGCCATCATCCTGGGTGAGGAAGAACGGGAGCGACAATTGTTGTCGCTCAAGCCCCTGCGTGGACAGGGTGAACAACGGCAGGTGAGTCTGGATGAGGCGTTGCGCCTGATTCGGGCCAATGGGTGAGAGACGGATATGTACGATCTGGAAGAGCAGGAACAGATAGATGCCCTGAAATCCTGGTGGAAGCAGCATTCTCGCCGGGTGATGGGGGTGGCTTTGGGTGCTTTGTTGGCGGCAGGTGGTGTGCGCGTATGGCAATATTATCAGCAGCGTGAAGCCACGGCAGCAGGACAGTTGTTCGAGTCGGTACGAGAGACTGCGCGCAGCGGTGATGCTGCCCGAACGCTGACCGCTGCGCAGCGTCTGGAGCGGGAACAGCCTGACAGTGCCATGGCGCCGCGTGCCGGGCTGATAGCGGCTGCGGTGGCGCGCCTCAAGGGGCAGGATGAGGCGGCGCTGGGACAGTTGACGTGGGTGGAAGGGCATGCCAAGGAGATGACGTTGGTGGAATTGGCGCATTTGCGTGAGGCGGGGATTTTGGCGGACCAGAAGCATTACGATCAGGCCTTGCAGCGCTTGTCGCTCAACAAGGAGGCTGAATTTGCAGCGTTGACGCAGGATTTGCGCGGCGACATTCTGTTGGCCATGGGGCGGATTGACGATGCACGCAGCGCCTATCGGATGGCTGCGGAGAAATCCCAGCCCTTGGGCGCGCTGCATCAGTTGGCCCAGACCAAGGAAGAATCCCTGGGAGGCAAGTTATGAACAAGCACGGGATGCGTAAGCTATGGGGTGCCGGCATCATGATGGGGGCTGCCTGGCTTGCCGGATGCGCCGACAAATTGCCGGTTTCTCCGATGCCGCCACTGAAAC
>JAJYQG010000076.1 GCA_021794775.1 Pseudomonadota bacterium | reverse complement strand
GCTGGTGGTTGCCAAGCTGCATGCCAACCGTCATGCTCTGCTGTCCCGTTTGAAGGGAGAGCAAGATGAGCTGGATTGGCTTGCGATGGGTCGAGTGGCGGTGTTTCCCGTAGGAGGGCGATGGTCCTTGGGTGCTGTTTTGCTGGTGGGATCGCTGGTGTTTTGTGGTTTCTGGTGGCAGAGTTTGAATCAAGAGAGACAGGAAGAAGCCGCCGGTTTGTTGGAAGCCAAGTTGTTGTCGGCTGAAATTCCTCCACAGGAATTTGCAGCTCAGGATTTTAGTGAATGGCTTCAGCAAGGGCACTGATTCTGGCAGGGCTGATGCTCTTTTCTTCGGGTGTCTGGGCTGTGCACACGACGGTGGGACCAGCCTGGTCCACCCTTACTGTTGACGAACAAAGAATTCTGGGCCCTGCCCAAAAAGATTGGGATCATCTGACATTGCGCCAGAAAACGCGCTTGGTCAGCGCCGCACGTCATTTCTCCAAACTGACCCCGGATGAGAAGGTGCGTTTCCAGAAGAACATTCTGGTTTGGACCCATCTGCCCCCGGCGTCTCGTGACCGTGCCCGTAAGAACTATCGCCGTTACCATGCGTTGCCGCCCGAGAAACGGGCTGTGATTCGCTCCCGTTGGCGCGCCCAGCAGAGCGTGGTTGCTGCGCCTGCGACTCAGCCCGCTGCGCCAACGGCGGCAGTCCCCAAACCGTGAGCCTGCGTCGGATTGGGATCTTGCTGTGGCCCAGAGCGATGAGCGCACTCTATGAAGCATGGTTTGTGGCCGGGGTTTTGATCCTCGCTGCCTTGCCCTTCGTGCGACTGACCCACTATGCCATCCATCCTGAATGGCGTCACGTTTATCAAGTCTATCTATGGTTTGTTCTGGGCGTCTATTTCACGGGGTTTTGGCATCGCCATGGCCAGACCATTCCCATGCGCACCTGGCGCCTTGGTTTGGTCGACAAGCATGGTCATCCCCCAAGCTGGGCCATGGCCTGGTTGCGTTATGGACTTGCGTTGCCAGGGTTCGTGACGGGGTTGTCGTGGTTATGGGCTTTGGTGGACCGCGATGGCCAGTTTCTCCATGATCGCATTCTGGGTTTGACCTTGAAACGACTTTGACCTGCGCCGATTGCGGTCAGGCTCGTTTTTCGCTCCACCAGCCGAGCAGCAGAGCCAGCACCAGAAAACTCAGACTGGGTGCTGCTGTGCTGCTGATGGGGCTCCAACCATTCAATTGCCCCATGTAGGAAAAAAGCCTGTTGCTGAGATAGAACGCCAGGCCAAGCCCGATGCCCAACATGATGCGTACACCCACGGCGCCAGCACGAGGTCGCTGGAGTCCGAAGGGTAGGGCGAGAAGCATCATCACCAGAATCGAAAAAGGGTAAAAAAACTTGCTCCACTGAGCGACCTCAAAGCGTAATGTCTGTTGGTGATTGTCGCGCAGATGCTGAATGTAGGCATGCAGATTCCACAGCGCCATCTGTTCCGGTTCGATGAGCAGGGTTGACATGACCTGTGGGGAGAGCACCGAATCCCAGTGAACATGGTTCTCATGGATCACGGAAACGCCTGGATTGGTGAACAGGGTGCGCTCGACCTCGACCAGATCCCACATGTGGTTGTCGAGATACCTGCCCTGGTGGGCGGTACTGATGCGTTGAAGTCGGTGATGGTCATCGAACTCAAAAATGCGGATATCGTGCAGCGAATTGTCGGGCAGGATTTCTCGAATATTGACGAAACTGCGCTTATCCTTGATCCAGATACCGGAGCGGAATTGGGTTGCCACCAGATTGTTGAGCGCTTTGAGACGCCATTGCTGGGCATTTTCTTCACTCAGCGGCATGATCAGTTCGCCGAGGATGAAGGCCACCACAACGAATAAGGCCCCGGTGCGCATCAAGGCTTGGGCCAAACGTTGACGCGACATGCCTGCGGTACGCATGACGGTGATCTCGGAATGCTGGGCCAACGTCGTCAGGCCATACAAGGTGCCGATCAGCGCCGCGATCGGAAACAGCTCATAGGCATGGCCGGGGATGGCCAGCGCAACAAAGATGGCGGCACGCCACAGTGCGTAATTGCCTTTTCCAACGTCATTCAATTCATGAATGAAATCGAAGAATGAGAATAAAAACAGCAGCGCTGTGAACACCAGCGCGGTACTGTACAACAACTCACGGGCCAGATAACGATCGAGTCGTGTGGGACGCCAGGGTAGGGTCACAAGGTTTCCCGCAGCTGATCCAGGATGGCAGGGTTTTCCAGGGTGGAGGTGTCTTGCGTCAGGACCTCACCGCGAGCCAGCGAGCGCAAAAGGCGGCGCATGATCTTGCCGGAACGGGTTTTGGGCAGATTATCGCCAAAGCGGATCTCGCGGGGTTTGGCAATCGGGCCGATTTCTTGAGCAACCCATTGACGCAAGGTTGAGGCCAGAGCTTGGGCGGCCTCTCCTTGGGGACGAGGGGTTTTCAAGACGACGAAAGCCACGATGGCTTCCCCGGTGATGTCATCGGATTTTCCGACGACAGCTGCCTCGGCAACCTGGGGATGGGCCACCAGGGCCGATTCAACCTCCATGGTGCCAAGCCGGTGTCCGGCAACGTTGAGCACATCGTCGATACGGCCGGTGATGGTGAAATATCCGCTGTCCGAGTCTCTTACGGCGCCATCACCGGCAAGATAGAAGCCGTTCAGTTCTTGAGGGAAGTACGTTTTCTTGAAACGTTCGGAATCGCCCCAAAGGTTGCGCAGCATCGATGGCCAGGGTTTCCGGATCACCAGCATGCCGCCATGACCCGGGGGAACCTCCTGCCCTGTTTCATCCACCACGGCAGCATCGATACCTGGTAACGGGAGGGTACAGGAACCAGGAACCAGAGCCAGGGCGCCCGGTAGGGGGGCCAAAACATGGCCTCCGGTTTCGGTTTGCCAGAAGGTATCGACAATCGGGCATCGTCCACGCCCAACCTCTTCGTAATACCATATCCAGGCTTGTGGATTGATGGGTTCGCCGACGGTGCCCAGCAAGCGCAGGCTGCTCAAGTCGTAATGACGTGGGTGGTGGGCCGCTTCAAGATTGCTGGCTTTGATCAGGGCGCGGATGGCGGTGGGAGCCGTGTAAAAGATGCTGATCCGGTGACGTTCGATCATGGACCAGAAGCGTCCCGCGTGAGGGTATGTCGGAACACCTTCAAAGATCAGTTGGGTGGCACCTACGGCGAGGGGGCCATAGTTGACGTAAGTATGCCCCGTGATCCAGCCAATGTCGGCAGTACACCAATAGACATCGTCGGGGTGATGGTCGAACACCCATTTCATGGTGAGAATGCCCCACAGCAAATAGCCGGCGGTAGCATGCTGGATGCCTTTCGGTTTCCCGGTGGAGCCTGAGGTGTAGAGAATGAACAGGGGATGCTCGGATTCAACCCATTCGGGTTCGCAATGGCTGGGTTGGGCGTCTTCCAATGCCCGCATCCACAGATCGCGGCCGGCATGCCAATTTAGATCGTCGCCAGTGCGCGCGTGCACGATCACCCTTTCTACCTGATGATGGCCAAGGGTCAGTGCCTCATCGACGATGGACTTGAGGGGCAGTTTTTTGCCACCGCGCCATTGTCCATCGGCAGTGATCACCAGACGGGCGCCGGTATCAA
>JAJYQG010000080.1 GCA_021794775.1 Pseudomonadota bacterium | reverse complement strand
ATTGACCCACTCGCAGAGAGGACGCACACCAAGACCCGTATCGTGGTTACCTTCGAGGAAGCAGCCCGTCAGGTCATCGAGGCCAAACGCCCCGAGTGGAAAAATCCCAAGCATGGGGCACAGTGGGAATCGACATTGACGCAGTATGCCTATCCAGTCATCGGCATGATGGACCTGAAAGAGATTGACACCCCCCATGTCCTCAAAGTTTTGGAGCCGATCTGGACCACCAAGAATGAAACAGCGTCACGGTTACGGGGAAGGATTGAATCTGTCTTATCATGGGGCATTGCCCGGAAATACCGCAACAACCCCAACCCGGCAAAGTGGACGGGTCATCTCGACACCCTGTTACCCAAACCTTCCAAAGTCCAGACGGTAGAGCATCACAAGGCTCTACATTACGACCATATTCATGCTTTTATCCAGACATTGCACCAGCGGGAAAGTATCAGTGCCCTGGCGCTGGAATTCGTCATTCTCACGGCTTGCAGATCGGGTGAAGTCCGACTGGCGACATGGGATGAACTCGACCTTGAGAAGCGCCTATGGACCATCCCGGCGATTCGTATGAAGGCGGGAAAAGAACATACGGTTCCACTGTCTGATGGTGCCATGCTGATGCTCGAAAAACTGCCACGATTGGGGCCGTATCTATTCCCTGGACCCAAGGGAAAGCCTTTGTCAGACATGGCGCTGACCCAACTCATGCGAGGAATGGGTATGAGTGAAGTGCCTCATGGGTTCAGGTCATCCTTTCGCGACTGGGCTGGCGAAACCACAGCCCACCCAAGGGAGGTTATTGAACACGCTCTGGCGCACCTTCTCAAGGACAAGGCAGAGGCCAGTTATGCTCGGGGGACCCTGCTCGAAAAACGACGGCGACTTATGGATGATTGGTCTAGGTACTGCGGCACACCACCAATGCCCGTTTTATCAAAAACCCTTTGAATATTATATTGTTAACCAACTGACAAAGTTAAGTTTTTATTCACGACGCCCCAGTTCATCATCCACAACCAATTCGATCTCTTCAATTGACACCCCTTCGTTTAGCAACTTTCTGATCACCCCTCTCAACTTTGGAAATTCTGAGAGTTTTTGTCTGTACCGCTCGTTATCGGTCTGGATCAGTCTGGCAGCAAACTCCGAAGGCAGCACCTGTCCCAGAACCTTGATAACACCAGCACGAGTTCTGGCATAGCCAAGTTTATCCAAAAGGGTGAACTTGGCTATGGCCGGAAGTTCTGCCCGACCATTACGGACCATCGACATCATTGTGCGCGATAGACCCAGAGCGACGCCAGCCTCTGCGTCAGTTTTGAGTCCTAGAGAATCTTTCAGTTCGTCAATTTTCCCAACCCAATCCATGGTACTCACCTTTTTTAAAAAATTAAGTTCAACTGTATTGACATTCAAAAAAGAAGGGCGCTATACTCAGCCCTGATGTTTAGTTGAGTTCAACTGTATACCGTTGGACAGGGAAAATCAAGATGCCAGAGAAAAATCACTACGAATTGGAGTCAACTTATGCGCCAAACTGAATTCAGTATTCGCCCAAAGGCACAAACTGGTGTCGATTCGAAAACACCGCCTCGCCACGAAACCACAAAAAGTACCGACTTCAATCGTCTTCCTGACGAAGCCAATGTTTCAGTAAAGGACGCCAGTTTCTTGACTGGCTTGGGTGTATCGACTATTTGGAGCAAATCCAAAAGCGGACATTTCCCACAACCAAAAAGATTTGGTTCGAGAACTTTCTGGAAAATGGGTGACATTCGTCATTGGCTCAATACGGCTGGATGTTAAAACAATGACAACAACAAGTAGTAAACCGAAAAAACGAGCCGTCCCCGAGAAGGCACGGGCAAAAAGGATCACCCGAGATGGTTTGCTGTCGGGAATGCTGGAAAGTGAAGATGGGCGATCCTACTTGTCCATGATCCGGGCAGCAAAAAAAACCAGTCTTGATTTGATGGCGGCCGTCACTCCACCAGGATCGTTTCTGGAAATCTTGCTGAAGGAAGTGAAGAACAAAACTGACCTACCGCCTGAAATTGCTCTTGGGGTATTCGTATCGCAATTATCATCGCTGTTGGCTCAAAACGGTGTGACAGTGGCTTGGTATGACGATACATCACACCCCAGCCACATGGATATGTGGCTACTTGTTCTGGCTCCGTCCGGCGCAGGAAAAACATTGTTAAGAAAACTGGTCAGCAAAGTTCTAGGATTTTCTGTAAATGAACTGCCTGAGCCCGGTAGCGGAAGCGCCTTTCTGAATGCCTTGAGTGAACAAGGTGGAATCAGCCTGTGGAATCGGGACGAGTACGGCCAATTGATAAAGCAGATCAAGGACGGTGGCCCACTTGGCCCGCTACGAGGATATCTACTCCAAGCTTACGATCACGAAACGCTGGAAATCAACACCCTAAAAAATGGCCAGACCATCATCGAACACCCTGTCTTGTCTATCTTCGGATCAACAGTCGACACCACTTTCAAGTCATGTGTCGACGCAGAAATGCTTTCCGATGGGTTACTTGCCCGACACCTGTTCCTTATTGCTTCAAGGAGGGCAATGAAAGTGTCCAGATATCGATTGGAGCAAGTGATCGTCAGACTTTCGGCACATAAGGCCACCATTGCTCTTAGGGCTAATTTATCCCAGGAAACAGAGTACATCATCGGTCCAGAAGCCAGTGAACTCTACGATGAACTCTGGAAGGATTTGGCCAACTCCATCGGCAACTCGATTGACCCGGCTTATTTCCGAAGGACAACATGGGCTGTTTCAAAATATGCGGTTATCTATCACCTACTCATCGGCAAAACTGGAAAGATTATCGATACCGACGCACTGCGATGGGCGTGGCGGATGATCCAGTTGCACATCCAATACGCCAGAGAGGCATTAGTGCTATGTGATCCCGGATTTGCAACCCGCTTCGACAAAATCATTGGCTGGATCGAAGAGCAGGCGAAAACTGGCGAAGATATCAGGTCATCAACCTTCACAAGAGCTCTGTTAAGGCAGTTTGGACGCGATTTAAAAAACATGCACGAAGCAAGGCAAATGCTTGATGTGGTTGCGAATAACCTTAAATCATAAGAAAAGTTGTCGGCGCTTGTCGGCAAACTTTGCCGACAAAAACTGTACAAATTTATCAAGTAGTTATGTCTTATTTTCGGGAATTGTCGACAGAATACAGGGGGGGAGTGGAGATTTGAGCGAAGCATCAAGGCATCTATCGGTCCTTTCCAGGTTCTGCGAGACCCTTGAAATTGGTGTTCTTCCCCACATTGGACGAGACAATGAGTGCGGCTTGTTCAGCCGCTTGGTTGGGGACAATATCACGGGGCTGTTGAATTGGGCACGATTCCAGAACGCAAGTCAATCGGCCCAGATATACATCAGGCCGCATCCACAAATTGAACATCCCTGGCTGTTCCTGGACGATGTAACCAAGGAGACGGCACTACGCATCAGCCAAAAATATGCATCAGTAGCGGTCGAGACCAGTCAAGGGAATTGTCAAATACGACTGCTGTCATCAATGGCTCTGAGTTGTTCTGAACGCGCTACCGTACAAAAATGTATTGCACCAAAGATCATGGCGGACCGCGCCAGTACCGCTGGCGACAAAAGGGGGCGGGTAGCAGGGATCCAGAAACAAAAGGCAAGAAA
>JAJYQG010000139.1 GCA_021794775.1 Pseudomonadota bacterium | reverse complement strand
GGGCCGAGACCGACCTGGATCTGGGGCATTACGAGCGTTTTGTGCGCACGCGCATGACCCGTCGCAACAATTTCACCACAGGCCAGGTCTACGACAGCGTGATCCGCAAGGAGCGTCGTGGCGAGTATCTGGGGGGGACGGTTCAGGTGATCCCCCATATTACCGATGAGATCAAGCATTGCATTCGTCAGGGGGCGGGCGATGCCGATGTGGCCATCGTCGAGATCGGCGGTACGGTTGGCGATATCGAATCGTTGCCGTTTCTCGAAGCCATACGCCAAATGGCGGTCGAAGGGCGTCGCGAGGATTGCTGTTTCATTCATTTGACGTTGCTGCCCTATCTTCCTTCGGCGGGGGAGATCAAAACCAAGCCGACCCAGCATTCGGTGAAGGAATTGCGGGAAATCGGGATTCAGCCGGATGTGTTGATCTGTCGTGCCGACCGGGTTGTGCCCGCTGATGAACAACGCAAAATTGCGCTGTTTACCAATGTGCCGGTCGAAGCGGTCATTTCCGCGCCGGACGTCGACAGCATTTACCGCATTCCCGGAGGGTTGCACCGCCAGGGACTGGATCAGATCGTCTGCGCCAAACTTGGGCTGCAAGCACCTCCCGCCAATTTGCTTGAGTGGGACCGTTTGCTGGATGCCCTCGAACATCCCGAGCATGAAATCGATATTGCTCTGGTGGGGAAATACGTCGATCTTATCGAGTCCTACAAGTCGCTGTCGGAAGCTCTGATTCACGCCGGCATTCAGAAGCGCACCCGCATCCACATTCACTATGTCGATTCCGAGCGTCTCGAAACCGAAGGTTGTGGGGTGCTGGAGGGCATGGATGCCCTGCTCGTGCCGGGCGGGTTCGGCAAGCGCGGGGTTGAAGGAAAAATCAATGCCATCCGTTTTGCCCGTGAACAAGGCTTGCCTTTCCTGGGCATATGCCTGGGTATGCAGCTGGCCGTGGTCGAGTTTGCGCGCCATTGCGCAGGCATGGCAGAAGCCCATAGCACGGAGTTTGTCGAGCATACGCCTTACCCGGTGATCGCTTTGATCACGGAGTTCCGAACGTCCGAAGGCAAATTGGAGTTGCGTTCCAGCGAGTCGAATCTGGGCGGGACCATGCGTCTTGGGGGGCAAACCTGTTTGCTGGAACCCGAATCCTTGGCGCAAACCATTTATGGACAATTGTCCATTGTTGAACGTCACCGTCACCGGTATGAGGTCAACAGTGGTTATCTCGATCGGTTGACGGAGGCGGGACTTCGCGTGTCCGGAAAATCGGGGCAGGAAGGTCTATGCGAGATGATCGAGTTGCCTGGTCACCCCTGGTTCGTGGCGTGCCAGTTTCACCCGGAATTTACCTCCACCCCACGCGATGGGCACCCGTTGTTCTCGGCGTTTGTCGGAGCAGCCCTGAAGCGTCGCAAGACTTTACGCGGAGTTGACTGATCGATGCGCCTGGCCCATGTTGATGTTGGATTGAACCATCCTTTGTTCCTTATCGCGGGGCCATGTGTGATCGAATCAAGGGAACTTGCGTTCGAGGTTGCCGGACGTTTGAAGGAGATGACCCAGGCGCTCGGCATTCCCTTTGTTTTCAAGGCGTCCTACGATAAAGCCAACCGCAGTTCCGGGCATTCGTTTCGTGGTCCCGGGCAGGTCCATGGCCTTCAGATTTTGGCCGATATTCGCCGCGAGCTCGGTGTTCCGGTGCTGACCGATGTGCATGAACGGGAAGACGTCGATGAAGTGGCGCAGGTTGTGGATGTGTTGCAGACGCCGGCCTTTCTATGTCGTCAGACGGATTTCATCACGGCGGTGGCCCGCGCAGGCAAACCGGTGAATATCAAGAAAGGTCAGTTCTTGGCGCCGGGCGACATGAAACATGTCGTTGACAAGGCCCGTGAGGCCAGTGGGCAGGACAATATCATGGTGTGCGAACGGGGCGCATCGTTTGGGTACAACAACCTCGTGTCCGATATGCGTTCACTCGCCATCATGCGTGAAACCGGTTGTCCTGTGGTGTTCGACGCCACCCATTCGGTACAGTTGCCCGGAGGTCTGGGGGGGGCAAGTGGAGGGCAAAGGGAGTTTGTGCCGGTGCTGGCTCGTGCTGCGGTAGCGGCTGGGGTGGCAGGGTTGTTCATGGAAACCCATCCCGACCCTGCCAAGGCGTTGTCCGATGGGCCCAACGCCTGGCCTCTGGGGCGTATGCGTGAATTGCTGGAAACTTTGAAGATGCTCGATGGGTTGGTCAAGCAACGTGGCTTGGCCGAACGGGATGGCTGACCCTTTTTATCTGTTGTGATTACTGTGGGATTGATGGAAGCATGAGTGCAATTATTGAAGTCAAGGGTAGGGAAATTCTGGATTCGCGCGGTAACCCGACGGTGGAAGCCGAGATCATGACCGAAACCGGCGTACGGGTGCGTGCCGCCGTTCCTTCGGGAGCTTCGACGGGCAGCCGTGAAGCGGTGGAACTGCGCGACGATGAGCCGGGACGTTATCTCGGCAAAGGTGTGCAGAAAGCCGTGGCGCATGTCAACGGCGAGCTTTACGAGGCATTGGCCGGACTCGATGTGACGGAACAGGCGCGCATCGATCGCGTCATGATCGAGCTCGATGGAACGGACAACAAATCGCGCCTTGGAGCCAATGCCTTGCTGGCGGTTTCTCTGGCGGCGGCCAAGGCTGCTGCAGAAGAGGCCGGTCTGCCCCTGTACCGCTACCTGGGTGGGGTGCATGCGGTGCAACTGCCGGTGCCGCTGATGAATGTCATCAACGGCGGCGCCCATGCCAACAATGGGCTCGACATGCAGGAATTCATGATTGTTCCTCAGGGGGCGCCCAACTTTCGTGAGGCTCTGCGCTACGGGGCCGAGGTGTTCCATGCATTGAAAAAGCTGATCGACAGCCAGGGCATGCCGACCACCGTGGGCGATGAAGGCGGGTTTGCGCCGCGTCTGCCGAACAATGAAGCGGGCCTTGGGTTGATCATGAAAGCCATTGAGCAGGCAGGTTACCGTCCTGGCGAGCAAATTGCCATCGGCATCGACTGCGCCAGCTCGGAGTTTTACCGCGATGGGCGCTATCAGCTCCATGCCGAGGGTCGCGCGCTGGATGCCTCGGCCATGGTCGATATGCTGGAAGATTGGGTCAAGAGTTACCCCATCGTGACGATTGAAGATGGCATGGCCGAAGGCGACTGGGACGGCTGGGCTGAACTGACCCAACGCTTGGGACAGCGGGTACAGCTCGTTGGCGATGACATTTTCGTCACCAATACGAAGATCCTGTCGGAAGGGATTCGACGTAACATTGCCAACTCCATTCTGATCAAGATCAATCAGATCGGTACCTTGTCCGAAACCTTTGCTGCCATCGAGATGGCCAAGCGGGCCGGATACACCAACGTGATCTCCCATCGTTCTGGAGAAACGGAGGATACCTCGATTGCCGACATTGCGGTGGCCTCGCAGGCCGGTCAAATCAAGACCGGTTCGCTATCCCGTTCGGATCGGCTCGCCAAGTACAACCAGCTGTTGCGCATCGAGGAAGCCTTGGGAAGCGATGCGGTGTATGGAGGCGCTTCCGTGTTTGCGCGCGGCGCGCCGAACCGTTAAAAGGCTGCAAAGCCCATGCTGCGCCCACCTCGCATCGCCCTGGTTCGCTGGATGATGGTGGGCCTTACCCTATCCCTGGCGTATGGTGCAGTCATGGGCAAGGGGGGGTGGTTGCGACGTCAGGACC
>JAJYQG010000186.1 GCA_021794775.1 Pseudomonadota bacterium | reverse complement strand
GTTGTTTTCAGAGCTG
The DNA here is from genome assembly GCA_021794775.1 of Pseudomonadota bacterium. GTDB lineage: Bacteria > Pseudomonadota > Gammaproteobacteria > Burkholderiales > Ferrovaceae > Ferrovum. The sequence goes on along the minus strand of JAJYQG010000186.1, from coordinate 3,743 downwards.
TAACCATTCTTCGTCTTTTAGAGCACATTGTTCGAGATCTCCGATTTTTACTCCATGATTCTCGATTGCATACTTTAGAGAAAGAAAGAGATTATCATTGAATTGACGACCTATTTCGATAAGCATATTTCGATCGAGTTTATCTGATTTTTCAGGATGGAATTGGGTGCCAAAAATATTTCCTTTTTCCACCACTGCCGGAAACTCTTCGTCGTAATCCATTTCCGCCCTTTTGCCCGCCGACTTTTTCACATACGCCCGGCATTCGCTCGAGAAGAAATCGAACAACCCCTTGTGATCACCAGACTTCAACAGCACGGCAATCTTGTTGCTATCCATCTCGCCCATCGCTTCGCCCAACAGGCCCGCGTCGAATACCGAATACTCGTCGCTCTGCAGGTATTCTTTCGTCCTCCCGGAAATAAAACCTTCTCTGAAATGCGCCTCATCAGCAGCATCAAGGTACGGCTTGTCCAGCCATTCGTCGCTGATTTTCATATTCACTCCCCCGGTTGTCTTTGTTACGGAGTTTATTTTACTTCAAAACAAAACGATCAAGGAGCCATTCTTCTGGCCACCGGCTCCGCCCTCTTTTCTTTGGACGCTTCGCTCACCTGCCCTGACCAAAACTCTCTGGACACGGAAAAGCGCATTTCGTTGTAAAGATCGCTGTCTTCCTCGAAATCGTCCATCAGCGTTTTTTCTGCCCAATCCAGGGCGCGTTCGACCGATTTGCCGGGAACCACCCATGCAGGCACCCCGCCTTGCAGACAAAGATCGGTTTCCGGGTAACGGATGCAATGGGTAAGCAAGGACGAAACGTAGTACCGCCCAACGAATTGCCCAAAACTCCCAAAGGCTTCAATTGATTCAGACGCATCGTAAAACTCAATCTTCGGCTCGAACTCGTCCTGGATCAGACGAAACCTCGAACCGTAAACATCCCCTTGACGAATAATTCTGGCCGTGAACTGGCGATCGCGCCCATCGATCAAAAGGATTTTCCGTCGCCGCGCGTACTCAATCGCCGAGATTGGAAGCGTCGGCTCCGCCCCTGAGACCATGCGCTTCAAAAGTTTTTCTCTTTGAACACTAACCTCAGTCGTCTCGTTGTCACTTCGAGGCTTGACATATTCCGAAACAAGCGCCAAAAAATCGGACACTTCCTTTATGCTTGCAAGAGCAGGGAATCGAGCCCCGGAAAGGAATCGATTGACATCGTTGGAAGCCTCAAAAGCCTGGGGCTTATCCGGCTTGTAGTAAAGCTTCAAAATGCCTCGCAAGGCATTGACCGCAACATCGCGGTCAATGTCGGCGGTTTTGTCCGAGAAGAGCGCCAGCACGTCAATCGCCTTCTCGGCGGTCACACGCATTTCACGCAAAGGGCCGTGAACGGAAGTGCGAAATTCTTGCGGAAGCGCAAGGTACTGATCGAGGGCCTCGAGATCCTTGTCCCAAACGGTAATCACGTCACGAACCATACCTTCCCCCTTGAGCGAGTTGATCAGCGAAAAGCATCCGGGAAATTGTACCAGAATTATTGAAGCATGTGCTGTTTCAAAATGAAAAGCAAAATATCCTTTGCTTTTTTGGCGGCTTTTTGGTACAATGCTCGCATGTTTCTTTACACCAACACGGAGCAGTCGCTGCAGGCCCTGGGGCGCAAGATTCGCGCCGCGAGGATTGCCAAGGGTGACACACAAAAGGTTTTCGCTTTCCGTATCGGCGTGTCCGTCCCGACGTTGCGGGCTATGGAGTCCGGTTCGCCATCAACCTCTCTGGCGGCGTTTCTAAACGCGCTGGAGGCGATCGGAAGGATTGGGGACATCGACGGGGTTCTATCTTGTACATCACCCTATGGATATGGAGGCTGAAATGGAAAAAACCGACGCAGCAAAAGAGGCGTTTCTGAACAGAATCCCGGAACTTGAAAAGGCGCGTAAAGCCTGGATGACCGGAACACTGCAGGGGTCATGGGCGCGTGAAGCGGCAATTGCAAATTCGCTGCGAGAGTTGGCGAACTGTTTTGAGATCAAACTTCAAGAGCCGTTGCGAATCGATTCAAGAGGCGAATTTTCGATTGTCGCAATGCCCGAAAACGGCGGTGACATCCGAATGGGATGCGGCAAGTTTGGTGAGGGTTTCGCGGCGATCCTGTCGCAATGCGAAACCAGGACCGGCATTGATGCGAATCGTTCAAAAGTCCTGCCAGAAAACGGGTGGACGCGGATAAACCATTTTGAGGCGGAAAAAATGATCAGGGGATTCGCGGCTCAACTGAAAAATGAGATGGCCGACGCGCCGGTTTCTCAGGCCCAGGTGGGACAGCGCCCAAGAGCCTGATCCGGGGCGCGCCTGGTTGTTATCTCGGCTTTGGCCCAGGTTTCTTGCCCGCGTCCAGAAGTGCACTGATCTGTTCGGCAACTCGAGGCAGTTCGTATTCGCAACCCTCCCCTGCGTTGGCCAATATTTCTCTGTGGATCACGACGTTTGGGTTGAAGATCGAAACCCATTCTTCGTTGTTTTTCATAGCTCTTTCTACTTCAGCATCGATTCCGTGCTCAACCATCCACGCGGCCAACGCCGGGCCGTGTTCGCCGGATAGAACATCGTGGTTGACGCACAGGTTCAATAATGCCCATTCATAAACAACTCCCGGACCGAGCCGGTCGGCCCTGTTTTCGGAGTTCTTTTTCAGGTCAGCAATGATCTCCTTCTTTTTGCGCAGGCCGGAACGTGACTCAACCCATTCAATTGCGTCCGACAATGGGATGTTCCCGTCGGTATTATTGAATCTCGTTTCTGGCGACAGGATGATTCGGTGTACCACCCCGCCTCCCTTCGCATATTTCTGTGCGGTATAAAGGTTTGTGGTTGTGTAAAACCCTGGCCCGTTCTGGGCGTTTTTCGATGCTTTTGGGAGAATATCAACAGGCCCGGAAAACTTGCGCCCACCATGGTAAACAACGATCCCTTTCTTTTCGTTCATGCCGCCTCCTGTCAACCGCGAATTTTTTGGGTGCGTGATCTTTTTTCAGCCTCTCTTTCTCTTTTTTCGGCCTCATAGGCAAGACTGAATCGCTTAAACATCTCCACCATTTCTCTTTTTTCGGCCTCATAGGCAAGACTGAATCGCTTAAACATCTCCACCACTTCAGGTCTGACGCTAACCCCTTGACGCTCAGCCTCCATAATCAACTGGTTCGGGGCGACAGTGCCTTTCAAAACATCCATGGCGACGATCCCAATGTCTTCGTGCGACGGGTCAATAGGTAGATCCTCAACGATTGTATCGCCATTTGCGTGTGTCGCGGATACGACGCGCAATCCAGAGAGGTCATAAGAAGGCTCAAACACCAGGTCGCCGGCCTGTTCCTCTGCCTGCTCTTTGACAAGATTGATAATATCTGCGTCCGTCAAATCCGCCCCAACAGTCAATTCAAATGACGCGTAAGCCGGAGTATCCTGGCCAAGCTCTACTCGGATTTTTTTCGTCGCAAGTTTCATGGGAACTCCTTTTGTGGTTAAAAATTTACATACCAGGCTTGAAAATTCTACCCGACGGCTCGACCATGCTGCGATGGTCATGGTGACAATAAAGCCTGTCAAACTCAAGTTTGCCTTTTTCCTGCAATGGTTCAATTGTTGATCGGAATACGCGTCAAACCTCGCCTTTTAGGGCGGGGAAGGATAGCGCGGGCGCCGCAGGCGTCCTTGTTTTGAAGTAGACATTGTATCGTAAC
>JAJYQG010000116.1 GCA_021794775.1 Pseudomonadota bacterium | reverse complement strand
GGACTTTGCCGGCCAACCGTGGCGTGTCGGTGCATCCGGAATTGGGCTATGAATTGGTGGAAACTGCGCGCGGGCTGTTGTTGTTGCAGGAGACCTTGCGTGCGGCGGCCATGCAGCGCTATGGCCTGGAGGCCCAACGTGTCTGGGGCCCTTGCCGCGGGACGGATCTGGAAGGTCTGTTGCTGCGCCATCCTTTCCTGGACCGGGAGGTGACGGTGCTGGTGGGCACCCACGTCACCGTTGATGCGGGGACCGGGTTGGTGCATACCGCACCCGCTCACGGTGTGGACGATTACCAGATTGGACGACGTTACCAGCTACCCGTTGACAACTTGATGGACGACCGCGGCGTTTTTCTTCCCGAGGTTCCTCTGGTGGCTGGATTGAAGGTCTGGGCGGCCAACGATGTGGTGATCGAAGCGTTGCGTGAAACCGGGCATCTGATGGCCCATAAGCCGCTCGAACACAGTTACCCCCATTGCTGGCGTCACAAGACCCCGATCATTTTCCGCGCGACATCCCAATGGTTCATTGTCATGGACGGTGTTGAGCGGAATGGCGGAACTTTGCGTGCCGAGGCACGCCGGGCGGTGGATGCGACGCGCTTCTACCCGGCCTGGGGACATGCCCGATTGTCGGCCATGATCGAGAACCGTCCCGATTGGTGCGTGTCACGACAAAGGGTATGGGGGGTGCCGTTGCCATTTTTTGTGCATCGGGAGACAGGAGTATTGCACCCCGATACTGAGCACATTGCGGGTCAGGTGGCTGAAGCGGTGAGCGTGCGGGGCATTGAGGCTTGGTTTTCGACTCCGGCAGAGCATTGGTTGGGGGCGGATGCTGACCATTACCGTGCTTTGACGGATACCCTCGATGTCTGGTTCGATTCCGGTTCGACCCATGCTGCCGTGTTGCGCCAGCGCCCCGAACTTGGTTTTCCGGCCCAGCTCTACCTCGAAGGGTCTGACCAGCACCGGGGCTGGTTCCAGTCGTCGTTGCTGACGTCGGTGGCCCTGCATGGCCACGCACCCTATGAGGCGCTGTTGACCCACGGATTTGTGGTGGATGGTCAAGGACGCAAGATGAGCAAGTCCCTGGGCAACGTCGTGGTGCCGCAGACGGTCATGAAGGAACTGGGGGCTGACAATCTGCGTTTATGGGTGGCCAGCACCGACTATTCTGGCGAGTTATGTCTGTCACGCGAGATTCTGGATCGGGTGGTGGAGGCCTATCGTCGTTTGCGCAATACGTTGCGTTTTCTCCTTGCCAATCTGGGCGATTTTGACATGGCCCACGATGGTCTGCCGCCGGAGTCGTGGTTGACGCTGGATCGGTATGCTCTGGTGTTGACCCGGCAGGTCGATGAAGTGGTGCGGCGTGGCTACGACAGCTATGAGTTTCACGGGGTGACTCAGCGTCTGCTGACTTTCTGCTCGGAAGATCTGGGAGCGTTTTACCTCGATATCCTCAAAGATCGTCTGTATACCGCTCCCCCCGGTTCGCAGGCGCGTCGCGCTGCCCAGTCGGCGTTGTGGCACATCACCCAAGCGCTGACCCGCTGGTTGGCGCCGGTTTTGACCTTCACTGCCGAAGAAGTGTGGGCTACCTTGCAGGGCAAGACGGTAGAGGCGGCATCGTCGGTGTTCCTGGAAAGTTGGCACGAATTGCCCGTCGTGACGGAAGAAGCTGTTTTGAGTGCGCGCTGGGACCGTTGGCGTGCTCTGCGGGAGGAGGTGCGTCGGCACCTTGAGCCGCTGCGAACGGCCGGTGCCATCGGCTCGTCGCTTCAGGCTGAGGTGACGTTGCGCGCCGGTGGGGAAGCGCTGGAGGCGCTGCAGTCCCTGGGGGATGATTTGCGTTTTCTGTTGCTGACGTCGGCGGCGCGCGTGGAAGCATGGGCCGATGACATCGGTAGGGCTCGATCCGGAATCACCCTGATCGAGATCCCCGGTGCCGAAGGGAACTGGCGCATGGAGCTGGAAATGGTCGTCAGTCAGGGGCATAAATGTCCCCGTTGCTGGCATTACCGCGAGGTGGTGGGGGAACACCCGGATCATCCCGGTCTGTGCGATCGCTGCACCAGCAATCTGTTTGGGGCTGGCGAGGTGCGTCACCATGCCTAGGTTATGGCGTGCCTGGCTGCTGGCCTTGCTGGTGGTGGCGTTGGATCAGTTCAGCAAAAGCTGGGTACGGAGTCACCTGTTTCCCGGCGAGGTGATGCGCGTCACCGATTGGTTTGACTGGGTGCTGGCTTATAACCAGGGGGCGGCGTTCAGCTTTCTGGCTAATTCCGGGGGGTGGCAAAAAGGGTTGTTCAGTGCCATTGCCATCATCGCCGTGGCGGTGATCAATGGGTTGTTGCTGCGCCACGAAGGCAATCGCCTCTATGCTGCTGGCCTTGCTTTCATCATGGGCGGGGCATTGGGCAACCTGCTGGATCGGTTGCTGGCAGGACAGGTGACCGATTTTGTGCAATGGCATGTGGGGCATCACTACTGGCCTGCCTTCAATGGTGCCGATGCGGCCATCACCGTGGGCGTGGTGCTGTTGTTGCTCGATGGTGTGCTCAGCCAGAAGGATAAAGGGAGGAAAGCATGACGGCCAAGCAAGGGTTTTCGGTCATTTTGGCCAATCCACGGGGCTTCTGTGCCGGGGTGGATCGCGCCATCGATATCGTGGAGCGAGCGTTGCAGCGTTTTGGTCCGCCCATCTACGTGCGCCACGAGGTGGTGCATAACCGTTTTGTGGTGGAAAACCTGCGTCGCCAAGGGGCAGTGTTTGTCGATGAACTCGACCAGGTACCGAGCGGTTCGACGGTGATTTTCAGTGCCCACGGGGTATCGTTGGCGGTGCGTGAGGAAGCCGAGCAGCGTGGTTTGCATGTTTTTGATGCCACCTGTCCCCTGGTGACCAAGGTTCATACGGAAGTATCCCGTCTGCATGGGGCGGGGTATGAAATCGTCATGATTGGTCATCGTGGGCATCCTGAAGTGGAAGGAACGCTGGGGCAGGTGGGTGACCGCATTCACTTGGTGGAGACACCGGACGATGTGGGGCGACTGGAAGTATGCTGTCCCGACCGCTTGGCTTATGTCACCCAGACCACTTTGTCGGTGGACGATGCCCGGCGCGTCATTGAAGCGCTGCGTGCCCGCTACCCGGCGGTGCAAGGCCCGCGCAAAGATGACATTTGCTATGCGACGCAGAACCGCCAGGATGCCGTCAAGACCCTGACCCGCGATACCGACTTGGTGATCGTTGTCGGTTCACCGAGCAGTTCCAATTCCAACCGTTTGCGTGAAGTGGCTGCCAATCGCAACATTGAGGCTTACATGGTGGACCGCGCCACGGATCTGCGTCCTGAGTGGCTGGCAGGGAAACGCGCCGTGGGGGTGACGGCAGGGGCTTCGGCTCCCGCTGTGCTGGTTCAGGAGGTGGTCGAGCGCCTGCGCGAGTTGGGGGCTACCGAGGTGCGTGACATGGAAGGTATCGCTGAGAAGGTGGTGTTTCCCCTACCCAAGGCATTGCTGACGTCCTGACCGGACGTGCATGCTCAGTGCGCCGAATTGCCGCGTACCCGTATGACAATGTCCAGCCCTTCCTGAAACAGGCCAGGAGGAAGGGGGGGCAGACCTTCGATGCGCAGGTTGGGCGCGTCGATGTCGATGAGTTCGCCGGCGTCGAGGTGAAACAGGTGTGGGTGGGGCTCCAGATGGGGGTCATAAAAAACCCGCTCCGGATCCACGATGATGCGTCGCACCAAGCCTTTTTCTTCAAACAGGTT
>JAJYQG010000195.1 GCA_021794775.1 Pseudomonadota bacterium | reverse complement strand
AACCCCCTACGGTTATGGCTGGGACGTTTGGAAGGCGGACTTTTTCGATCCCATGGCGCCCTTGCTGGCGGCCGCTCCATGGGTCATGGCGCGCGGGAACCATGAGTCCTGCGCGCGCGCAGGTCAGGGATGGTTTCGCTTTATCGATCCTTTTCCTTATGATGAAGCGCACGCCTGCTCGACCGACCACGCGGGTCATGAGCCTCCCGATCCTCCGTACGCCGTTCCTGTTGGGGAGGGGTTGCAGTGGGTTGTGATGGATTCGACAGCGGCCAGCAGTGAGCGTAAGCCCCATGAGGGAGACCCGATTGTAAAGTTGTATGCCGATCAGTTCGGTACGGTGGCAAGGCTGGCCTCTGCCATGCCTCAAAACTGGCTCGTGATGCACCATCCCTTGCTGGGGTACGGTTATTTGCCCTTGCTCGGGTTTCAGGGGGCCAATCCTTTGTTGGTCGCTGCGATGGCGGAGCAACATGCTCCGAGTTGGGCTCCTCCAGGTGTTCAGATGGTGTTGCAAGGGCATATTCATACCTTCGAGTTGTCGAGTTTTGACGGTGCCGCTCCTTTGGGATTGATCGCTGGTTTTGGCGGTTCCATGCTGGAACCCGCCTTCCCGTCCTGGGTTCCAGGCAGCCAGGAAGTTGCCCCTGGTGTCAGGTTGGTCAAGTCGGTCAACGACCAGCATTTCGGTTATCTGGTGTTGGAGCGAGCGCAGGATGGTCATTGGAACCTGACCGAGAAATCGCCACAGGGTGATGTTCGGCGTACTTGCCGGTTGGCGCTTGAGCAGGTTCCGGCCGATTTTCACTGTGAAACCGCGGTACCCCCCTTGTCCTCCTTGCCGGCATTGCCTCCTGTGGCCCAACGGGCCGATTATCTGCTGCTTGGCGAGGTGCATGACAATGCGGCCGGACACGCCCTGCGCCAACGATGGCTTGAAGAGCTTGCTGAAAAGGGAGGGGAATATGGACTGGCTTTCGAACAGCTGCAGCGCGATCGTCAGCGTGATGTGACGGAGCAACAAAACCATGGATCTCTGCAAGAAACGTGGGATGACGCGGCGTTGATGGCGTTGGCGCGGTCGGGCGGGTTCCAGTTTAAAGGCTGGCACTGGGAATATTACAAGCCGGCTTTTGAATTGGCCATGGGTCACCGTTGGTCGATTCTGGCCACCAACCTGGAACGCGGTGAGTTGATGGATTTTATGACGGGCAAAGCCCACACGCCCACCCTACCACGGGGAATATGGACAGAACAGCAACAGAAAACCTTGCTTTCAGAAGTGAAAGAAGGGCATTGTGGTCTTTTGCCCGATGACCAATTGTCTTCGATGGTTGCTGCACAAATGGCCCGCGACCGAAGTATGGCCGAGGCGCTGGTATCATGGCACCAACGCACTGGAAAACCGGTCATATTGCTGGCTGGCAACGGGCATCTGCGTAAGGATACGGCGGTTCCGGTATGGATTCATGCCCTTGATCCGGAGGCTAAGGTGGTCAGCGTGGCTATTCTTGAGCCAGAGGCCATGAAAGAAGCGAGCAACTCGGTGGTTTACGATGCCTATGTGGAAGTGGTGCTGCAGCCCCGCGAAGACCCTTGCATTGCTCTGCGACGTCGTTTCCGGCAGAGGCTACAGCCTAAACCGTAGCCTCCGGGCTGGGGTTATCCGATGACGGCCCGGCGGTTGTAAGAAAGCTGACTCAGCTGGTCCGCCAGCTCGCCGGCCAGTTCACGGATTTGCTGGATCGATTGTTGGGATTCTCCCGTTCCTTTTTCCGACTCGTGGGCCAACTTGCGGCAGGCGGTAAGGCTGGACGAAGAATCTTCGGCACTGCTTTGAACTTCAAGAATCATGGTGGAAATGGCGTGTGCCTGCTCCGATGTGCGTTCGGACAGCTTCCTGACTTCATCGGCTACCACCGCAAAACCGCGGCCATATTCTCCGGCACGAGCCGCCTCGATGGCTGCATTGAGGGCCAGCAGATTGGTTTGTTCTGCTATCTCTCCAATGACTTTGGTGATGTCGCCGATTTTGTTCGATATGCTGGACATTTTCTGCGATTGCTGTTCAGCAAGGTCCACGGCGTGTACCAGTTCGGTCATACGGCCCTGGGTTTGTACGGAAACTTCCTCGGCGTAAGCCGCTTTTTCCAGAGATCGGTGGGCGATATCGACACCATGCTGGCCAATTTCAGCATCATGAAGCAAGCCGGTTTGGGTGAGCGTTGCGTCCTGGGCCAGTTTGACAATCATGACGACACGACCTTTGTTGTCGGTGACAGGGTTATAAGATGCTTGTAGCCATACTTTTTGCCCACTTTCCGTGCAACGTTCAAATACGCCAGCGACAAACTTTCCGTGGGCCAGATCATCCCAGAACGCTTTGTATTGCTGGGTAGCGGCGTAGTCGCTCGAACAGAATATGCGATGCTTCTTGCCGACGACATCGGACAGGGCATAGCCCATCAAACGTAAAAAGTTTTCATTGGCATCGGCGATGGTGGCATCGGGTAGAAACTGGATCATTGCCATGGATCGGTTGATGCCCTCAACTTGGGCTTTGGCCTTGATATCCTGGGTTACGCGCTGCGTGGCGTCGAGAGCGGTGCAGACAATGCGATGCACAGCACCAGAAGCATCCCTGACAGCGTTGTAGGTGCCTTCCAGCCAGACTTCACGGCCATCCTGGCGCTGTCGTTTGAAACGTCCGGAAAAATACCCTCCCGCGCGGAGCTGGTTCCAGAACAGTCCAAATTCGAGGGACTCGGCAAATTCCGCAGGGCAGAGCTGCTGATGCTGGATGCTGGCCAAGGTTTCCCTTTTCAGCCCCATGGCATGGCAAAAGTTTTCATTGGCACCGATGATCTGGCCGTCCAGCGCATACTCTACCATCAGCATGGACTGGTTCAGTGCATTTAGGGTGAAACCATCCATGCTGGCGCTTGGGTGTGCCATGGGTGTAGGTACCCCTTCTTTTTTGTTCCATATGCTCATAGAAAGGCCTCGGATGTATCAATTCTGGACAGCGGTGATGCCCAGCAATTCTTTAATATCGAGAATAAGCACGATTTCGCCATCACTGGACATGGTGACGCCGGCAATGCCAGGAGGGCGGAAGGTATCCATGGATTTGATGACCACATCGTCGTGGCCATCAAATCCATCCACCGATAAAATGAAATTATGATTGTCGAGTTGCATCATCACACCCGTTCCGGATTGGCCCGAGTCTTCCCAATGAATCAGGCTGGCAAGAGAAATGACCGGCAAAACCTCACCCCGCACCACCATCGTGGCTTTGCCCCCGACATGCTGAGTCTGACTTTGATCGAGGCTTATGATTTCTCGGACCAGCGACAGCGGTACGGCAAAAGACTGATTGCCGATGCGCACCAGCAAGACGGGCAGAATGGCCAATGTTAGGGGTAGCGAAATGGTCAGCTCGGAGCCTTTGCCGAGTTCGGAGCGTATGGTGACGGCGCCGTTGAGCTTCTTGATGTTGGTTTTGACCACATCCATGCCGACACCACGGCCAGAGACACTGGATATCTGGTCTCTGGTGGAAAAACCTGGCAGAAAAATCAGTTCAAGGCATTGGTTTTCATCCAGACTGCTGGCAACATCAGGACTGATCAAACCTTTGGAGACCGCCTTGGCGCGGATTGCCTCGGGGTCCATGCCTTTGCCATCGTCGGAAATGACGATGTTGATGTGATCGCCAATCTGGCGTGCCTCCAGCTGAATGAGGCTTTTGATCTGTTTGCCGGCGGCCATGCGTATTTCAGGCTCTTCAACACCATGATCCACGGCATTGCGGATAAGGTGGACAAGTGGATCGTTGAGATCTTCGATCATCGTTTTATCGATTTCCGTTTCTTCGCCGATCAACACCAGTTCGATCTCTTTGCCCAGTTGGCGCGCCAGATCGCGGGCCAGCCGGGGGAATTTCTTGAACAAACGGCCGATGGGCTGCATGCGGGTCTTCATGACGGAGTTTTGCAGGCTGACCACCAGCATGTCCAATTGGTTGACAGCTTCATCCAGGGCTCTCAGGGTCGAGGCATCCTGGTTGCCCAGAAGTATGTCGGAACGCAGTTGGGTGAGGCGATTTTTGGTGAGGCCAATTTCACCGGACAGATTGAGGACCTGGTCGAGCCGGTCTGTGTCCACGCGGATGGTATTGTCCTTGCCGCCTTCCGATTCCCTGCGCCCTCCCGTGCTGGCACCGCCAGCAGTATCCGTCGAGCGCCGACCGTAGCGCGAAAGTGCCGATTGCTCGGGGTCGAGAGGAACTGTAGACGGTGGGGGGGGAGGAACCGCCGGGTTTGTCTGGGCCACTGTTCTGGAGGGAGTCTGGGCAGCAGAGTCTTGAGGCGGAAGTGCGCCGGTGGCGGCTCCTGTCAATGAGGCAAACAATCGATTCCAGTCAACGCCTTCCGTGGTGGTGGTTTGTGAGGATGAGGGAGAAGGCGATGGCGTGGCAGCCTGCGTCGTTTGCCCATCAAGAATGTCCTGAAGTGCTTGGCTTAACGCGTTGGGTGCGGGGGAAGGTTGGTTATGCTGGGCGAGTATGCCGAACATATGGCGGATTTCGCTGGTAGCGGCGAGAATGGCATCCATGATCGAGGCGCTGAGCTGAAGCTGGTTTGTTCTCAGCTGATCGAACAGGTTTTCTGTCAGGTGGCAAAGCGCTACGAGTTCGGTAGCATTGAGAAAGCCGGCCCCGCCCTTGATGGTGTGAAACCCACGAAAAATATCGTTGAGCAGGCCAGGATCGTTGGGAGATTGTTCCAGCACCAGCAATTTGCTGTCGACGTCGTCCAGAAGTTCCCCGGACTCCTGCAGAAAATCTTGCAGCAGTTCCTCCATGCCGGCAAAGTCGCTCATGATCTAGAATCCCAGGCTGGCCAGGAGGTCATCGACCTGATCCTGGTTGGTGACGATATCGTTGCGACCGGCGGTAGAAATGACGGGTCCATTGAGCAGCCCGTCGTCACCACTGGCATGGGCCAGTGCGGGGGCATTTTCCACCAACAGGGCAACGAGCTGTTTCTCCATTTGTTGTGTAACCTCGAGAATCTTTTTGATCACCTGCCCCGTCAAATCCTGAAAATCCTGGGCCATCACGATTTCCATGATCAGGCTATTGAGTGTTTTGGTTTGTTTTGGAACCTCAACCAGATAGGCGTGGGTGCGGGTCACGAGATTTTTGAATTCTTCGATCTGGATTTTTCCATCGAAGAGTGCCTGCCAATCGGAAGACAGTTGATGGGCATGGGAGCGTAGGCCATCCACCACGGGACCTGCGGCATCGGTGGCGTTGAGGACTCTTTCGGCTGCCTGCTGGGTCATGGCAGCGACGTATCCCAAACGGTCACGGGCATCGGGAATGGATGCTGCCATGGTTTCGAGGTTCTTGTCGAAGCCAAGTTCACGCAGGCTGTCATGCAAGGCACGGGTCATCTGACCAATTTGGTTGATGACCTTTTCCGAATTTTCGCGGGCAGCATAATTATCACCATCCGTTGCAGGGTTGGTCGTGCCCGATTCACCACTCTGGGCCGCTACGATGCTATCAAACAGGGCTTCGAGATCATCGCTGTCATGGGCTGTCATGGTTCTCTCACTTGATCATGTTTTGAAATATCTTTTTGAGTTTTTCATCCATTGTCGCCGCCGTAAAAGGTTTGACAATGTAGCCGCTGGCGCCAGCCTGGGCTGCTTCGATGATGTTTTCCTTTTTGGCTTCGGCGGTGACCATGAGTACGGGCAGATGTTTCAGGGAGGGGTCTTTGCGGATGGAGCGCAAAAGTTCAATGCCCGTCATGTTGGGCATATTCCAGTCTGACACCACAAATTGGATATCCCCGGCTTTGAGTTTGTTGAGGGCATCTATGCCATCCTCAGCTTCAACGATGTTGGTGAAGCCCAGTTCCTTGAGCAAATTTCGTACGATACGCCGCATGGTGGAAAAATCGTCCACCACCAAAAATTTCATATTGACATCCACCACGTTGCATTCTCCGTATTAAATCAGGCCAACAGGGGGCGCAGGGTTTCCGACAACATGTTGGCATCAAACTTGGCGACATAATAATCGACCCCTACGCGGCTACCCATGGAGCGGTTTGCCTGCGAAGACAGGGAAGAGTGCATGACGATGGGAATGCCATCGAAGCGCCTGTCGCTTTTCAGATTTTGTGTCAACACATAGCCGTCCATCTCGGGCATTTCCGCATCCACCAGAATGACCTGGATCTGGTCATGCAACGATGCCTTGGTGTGTGCTGCGCCATCGGCCAGACCGCGTAGCCGCTCCAGTGCTTCACGACCATTGTTGGCACGCAGGTGCTTGACCCCCATTTTGTCCAGCAATTCGGCTATTGTCTTGCGTGCCACGGAAGAATCATCGATGAAGAAAACGCATTTTTCATGGCCTCTTTCCACTTTTGCAATATTACCCACCACGTCTTCGCCAAAAGCGCTGGCCAGAATCTGTTCCACATCGACGATGGAGATCAGTTCTCCCGTTGGCGATTCGGTGATGGCGTTGATGAGGCTGTTATGGGTGTTCAGGTCATTTTCTGGCGCCCGCACGGAACTCCAGTCCACACGGATGATCCGGTCAACTTTCTCGACCAGGAAACCCAGGGTATGGCGGCTGTATTCGGTGACCATCATGGTGTTGCGCACATGATCGCGGGCATTCTCGAGTTTCATGAAGCTAACCAGATCGAGAACGGGAATGATATGCCCCCGCAAGCTGACGATACCGGATACACCATCCGGCATATTGGGGGTGCGGGTGACCTTCATGGCATGGGTGACTTCTCTGACCTTGAACACGTTGATGCCGAAGATTTCATCTGTTCCCAGTGAAAACAACAAGATTTCCATTCTGTTGGAACCGGCCAGACTGGTTCTGGCATCGATGGAAGCCAGCAGGTTGTCCTGAAGCAGGTCACCCGATTGGGTAGGGTTCATGGTCATGAAGGATCTCCCTGTTTCAAGAGCCGGGCCAATGTGGCGGACAATCGATTGGGTTCGAATTTGGAGACGTATTCGTCGACGCCTACGGCTTTGCCCAGTTGCTGGTTGGAACTGCCCGACAGAGAAGAGTGCATCAGGATTGGGATGCCGACAAAGCGTTTGTCTTCCTTGATTTTCCGGGTCAGCATGTACCCATCCATCTCGGGCATCTCAACGTCGGTTAGGATAAGTTGAAGCATGTCTTTTAAGGGAGTATGGGAGCTTTCGGCAAAATCTGCCATGATTTTTAATTCATCCCAGGCTTGTCGGCCATTGACGGCGGAAATTCCCTGTATTCCCATGGCCTCCAGGGTTCGCGCGATCTGCTTCCGGGCAACGGACGAATCGTCGGCATAAAAAATCCGCTTGTTCGGGAGGCCCAGGGGTTTGACGTTGCGGTAGACGGATTCGTCTTCACCAAAATGGGCGGTTTCGGACAGAACTTTCTCAACGTCCAGCATCATCACCAACCGTCCATCGCCGAGTTCGGTGACTGCGGTGACCAGTCCCCCCAAGGGGGCATTTACCATTTCGGGTGGAACTTTCATGGCGGACCAATCGAGCCTCAGAATGGTGTCCACCGATTCCACGAGAAACCCTTGGGTATGACCGTTGTATTCGGTCACGATCATGATATCCGAAGGTGATTCGGTTTTGATGCCGACATAGGTCGCCAGGCCGATGATGGGGACCAGGTTGCCGCGCAAGCTGACCATGCCCTCGACGGAGTCCGGCATCTCCGGAGCGCGGGTGATGGTGGGGGTGCGGATGACCTCCCGTACCTTGAATACGTTGATGCCAAAAGTTTCCCGGCGCCCCGTTCGTGGGTGTACACCCAAGGTAAACATGAGAATCTCAAGCTTGTTGGTGCCGGCCAGTTTGGTGCGTGCGTCGATTTTGTTCAGAAGATCGGACATGAGAAACCTCGGTTTGCGCGTGCATCCTGTGTGTAGAGGGTTAGCGGCATCATGGGACGAAACTTAAGGGTTAGGGACTGGCTGGTTTGGCCCGAATGACGGGACTTGCCCCCGGTTCCGCGGCGTGATTGGCTGTCGGTCCTGCTGAGTTGGGTTGGGCGGAAGGATCGAGGGATGTGCCGTTGTTTACCTGAATGACCCCGCCATCATGACGGGCGGATTCTTCGGCGCGCTTGTTCATGACAATGATGCTGATGCGACGGTTGGTGGGGCTGTCGGGATTTTCCTTGTCGAGCAGAACCGCCGACGAAAGGCCAACCACACGTAGCACCTTGTCGGGATTCATGCCGCCACGGATCAGTTCGCGGCGGGATGCATTGGCTCTGTCGGCAGACAGATCCCAGTTGTTGTAGCCGCCACTGTCACCTTTGACATCCACCGAATAGGGGCGGGCATCGGTATGTCCGGAGAGACTGACATAGTTGGGAACGTCGTTGAGGCTCTTGCCGATTGCTTCGAGAATGTCGCGGGTATAGGGTTCCAGTTTGGCGCTGCCGACACGGAACATGGGGCGATTTTGCTTGTCCACGATCTGAATGCGCAGGCCTTCCGTGGTGAGATCAAGAAGAATCTGGTCCTTGAATTTTTTCAGATCCGGGTTGCTGTTGATGGCATCCTCGATTCTGGATTTAAGCTCCTTGAGTTTTGCAAGTTCCTGTTCCTGTTCTTTGCGTTTGTATTCTTCGTTGGTTTCTTTGAGGTTGATGATTTTCTTTTTGGCCTTGGTATCCCCGCGGGCTACCTGGCCGTTGCTGCGGGTCAGGTCCTTGCCGCCGCCCTTGATGACGCTCGAACTGTCACCGCTGCCCGATCCTCCTTCCAGGGCGACTTTGAGAGGGGTTTTGAAGTAACTTTCGATTCCCTGAAGGTCGCCCTTGGTGGTGGAACCCAAAAGCCACATCAACAGAAAGAAGGCCATCATGGCGGTCACGAAATCGGCATAGGCAATTTTCCAAGCCCCGCCGTGGTGGCCGCCGGCAACTTTTTTGATGCGTTTGACTACAATGGGGCGTTTATCGTCTGCGGCCATTGACCGGTTTCCTCAAAGCAATCAGCGCTTTTGTTTGACGTGCTCTTCCAGCTCGGTGAAGCCGGGGCGTTCGGTTGAATTCAAAGCCTTGCGACCGAATTCCACGGCCATGGCGGGGGCGTACCCGTTCAGGCTGGCCAATAGGGTTACTTTGATGGTCTGGAACATCTTGGTTGACTCATCGGCCTTTTGTTCGAGGAGCCCCCCCAAGGGTCCAACAAAGCCATAGGCCAGCAGGATCCCCAGGAAGGTTCCGACCAAGGCATGCGCGATCAGCATGCCGAGTTCTGCTGGTGGGGCGCCCACCGATTCCATGGTATGAACGACCCCCATGACGGCGGCGACAATACCGAAGGCAGGCAGGCCGTCGCCAAGCTTGCTGATGACATGGGCGGGGACCAGCGCTTCGTGATGATGGGTCTCAATTTCGACGTCCATCAGATTTTCAATCTCCATGGCATTCAGGTTGCCGCTCACCATGATGCGCAAGTAATCGGTGATGAATTCCACAATATGGTGATCGGATAGAATTTTGGGGTATTTTGAAAATAAGGCGCTTTGGTCGGGGTTCTCAACGTCACCTTCTATGGACATCAGGCCTTCTTTGCGAATTTTTCCGAGAACCTCATACAACAAGGCCATGAGTTCCATGTAGGTATCCTTGGAGTATTTGGCGCCCTTGAAAATCTGCGGAAGCGCCTTGGAAGTGGCTTTGACGGCTTTTCCGGTATTGCCGACGAAAAGGGCGCCAAAAGCGCCGCCGCCGATCATGAGCAGTTCAATGGGTTGAAACAGGGCGCCCAAGTGACCACCAGCCATGGCGAAGCCCCCAAATATCGTGCCAAGGACGACGACATACCCAATGATGACAAACATGGAATCACTCCCGAAGGATCGGACGGTTGGGGTTACAGGTTCAAGACCTCATTTTCGTTCCGATGGGCATCGGGAGCAAGGGGTTTTTGCAAAAAATTCGTATGAGTTGCGCGGCTCAGGCCGTTCTCGACCGTTTGGCGGGCTTTCCGGCGCGCGAAGGAGGGGCGCAGATGCCGCACACATAGTCACCGATCAGATCTTGCGCATGAACGACAAAATGGCCTCCGCAGCGCGTACAGGGCGCGGTTGTCAACATGTTGGCTGTGACAAAACGCAGCAAGAACCAGGCCCGGGTTATGCTTAGTGGTGGCCCGTCGGGGCCGATGTCGGCCTGCTCAAGATAAAGGCGGTAACTTTTGATCAAAAGTTCCAGAGAGGGCAGTGCAATGGCCTTGTCGAGGTAGCGGTAGATGCTGAGAAAGAGAGAGGCGTGAATGTTGGCTTGCCAACTCATGAACCAGTCCGTCGAATAAGGCAGCATACCCTTGGAAGGGGAGTGACCGGCAACTTCCCGATACAGACGCAACAGCCGTTCCCGGCTCAGATGGGTTTCTTCTTGTAACAGCTGGAGTCGAGCGCCCAACTTGATCAGCTCGATGGACCAGAGTATTTCCTGGTTTTCCGCGACCAGGCTCCTTGGAGCGTTGGCAGTGGACACGGGGCGGCTATTCGATCAGTTCGGCAGCGGGCTGGCCGGCCATCAGGATGGCGGTATGAGGTTGGGCCATCAAACGGTCCTGGGTATGGTCGGTGATCATGTTGAACAGCAGGTTCTCGTCAAGCCTGAAGCGGCATACCAGCATGCTGGACGAAGCCATTTTGATCAGCTGGGCCGGGGTCAGTGAGGCGATGAGATCGGCCATTTCGCCACTGATGCCAAGGCGGAACAAGGCGGCAGCCATGTCTTGGTTGATCATGTTCTGCGCGAGCATCAAGTAAGACAGGTTGGTGTCCTTGATCTCTTCGTGGAGTTGGTTGGGATTCATCATCTTCTCCTTGTTCTACGCATGGGGGCCGCAAAGGCGCGGCCTCGGAACCCATTGTGCATAGACGTCCGAGGAGAATAAAGCGGCAATTGACCGATTTTGATGTAAGAGTTTTTTCTACAAGCGACAAGAACGCCCGCTTTGCACGGAGTGGCAAAAAGCGGGTTTTAATCGATAACACCCAAAGAATCATAGCGTTAAGCATCAACGGACAACTCTCTCAGGTAGGTTATCGGCAGGTTTTCAGAAAACTTTAGGACTTTTTTCAAAAAAATAAAAATTTTTATTGGTTGGAAACCGTCTCTTTTGTACAACATCTGGGTTCGTCTTTGAAGGAACAAAGCCATAAATCCTGTTTTGTTTTGCGAATTGGCCCGCGATTCTCGTGGCGATAATGATGGAACGTCCGCACCCTGGATGTTTATGGAACCCTTGGAGTCGTCGACGTGGCCGAAGACAGCGATCTCGAAAAAACGGAACAGCCCTCGCAACGGCGCCTGGATCAGGCCCGTGAAGATGGGCAGGTGGCCCGGTCGCGTGAACTCTCTACCTTCATGGGTTTGATGGCAGGAGGGGGCGGGCTATGGTTGATGTCCGCTCCCCTGTATCGGGCCATGATTCATTTGATGCAACAGGGATTGCAGTTTGACCGTACGTTGATGTCTGATCCGGCGGGTATGGTTGAGCGCTTTTCGCGGTTGGGTTTGCATACCCTTTGGGCAATTCTGCCGCTGCTGGGGTTGATGCTCCTGACCGCTGTGTTTTCTCCCATGTTGCTCAACGGTTGGCTGTTCAGTATGAAGCCGTTGCAGCCGGATTGGGCGCGCCTTGATCCCATAAGCGGTTTTTTTCGCATGTTTTCTGCCCATGGCATGGTGGAACTCTTGAAAAGCGTGGCCAAGGCTTGTGTGGTGGGTGGTGCAGGAGGATGGGCCATCGCGCACGAAATGAACCAGAGCCTCGGTCTGTCGGGATTGGCTTTGACGGCGTCAACATTGCAAATGGGGCATCTCGTGGCGCAGTCCTTCATGATCATGGTAGCGGGGACCTTGTTGGTGGCGGCGGTGGATGTCCCCTACCAGTTGTGGGATTACAACAAACGTTTGCGCATGACCAAGGATGAGTTGCGGCAGGATGCCAAGGAAACCGAAGGCGACCCGCAGGTCAAGGGACGGATTCGCAGCATGCAACGCGAGATTGCGCGCCGCCGCATGATGGCGCAAATTCCAACGGCAGATGTGGTGGTGACCAACCCGACGCATTACGCGGTAGCGCTGCGTTACCAGGAAGGTAAGATGCGCGCACCGATCGTTGTGGCCAAGGGTGCCCATTTGCTGGCGGCACGCATTCGTGAGGAAGCGGTGCATCACGAAATTCCGTTGGTTGAAGCGCCGCCACTTGCCCGCGCTTTGTATGCGCATACCGAACTTGAGCGCCCGGTTCCTGAAACCTTGTACATCGCGGTGGCCGAAATCCTGGCTTATGCCTACCAATTGCAGCGGTATCGTCGGGAAGGCGGCATTGCGCCCGATGTGCCAAACGATCTGCCCGTTCCGCTGGAACTTGACCCTGAAAATAGGACGATCCTCTCATGAACGCATTGATGTCATTCCAGGGGTTTCTGAAAAGCTCCGGCAGCCGTGGTTTGGTCGGTCCTCTGTTGATCATCATGGTGCTTGGCATGATGGTTCTACCGCTGCCGGCCTTCATGCTCGACATCCTGTTTACGTTCAATATTGCCGTGTCGATCATGGTCTTGCTGGTCAGCATGAATACCATGAAAGCATTGGAGTTTTCTGCTTTTCCGACGGTGCTTCTGATCACTACGTTGTTGCGTTTGTCCCTGAACGTGGCTTCTACCCGCGTGGTGCTGTTGGAAGGGCATACGGGGCCGGATGCGGCAGGTAAGGTGATCGAGTCCTTTGGGCATTTTTTGGTGGGTGGCAATTTTGCTGTTGGCATCGTGGTTTTCATGATTCTCGTGGTGATCAATTTTGTCGTGATTACCAAGGGTGCGGGCCGGATAGCCGAGGTGGGCGCAAGGTTTACGCTGGATGCCATGCCAGGCAAGCAGATGGCCATCGATGCGGACCTCAATGCAGGTTTGATAGGGGAAGACGAAGCGCGGCGGCGGCGGGCGTCGATTGCTCAGGAAGCGGATTTTTACGGTTCCATGGATGGGGCAAGCAAGTTTGTCCGGGGAGATGCCGTGGCAGGCATCATCATCTTGCTCATCAACATCATCGGGGGATTCATTGTTGGGGTGCTGCAACATAACCTCGACGTGGCGACAGCGGCCAAGAACTACACGCTGCTGACCATTGGCGACGGATTGGTGGCGCAAATTCCTTCGCTGGTGATTTCAACGGCTGCCGGTGTTGTCGTCAGCCGGGTTTCTACCGATGAAAACATCGGGCAGCAACTCGTGGGGCAGGTTTTTACCAAGCCATTGGTGCTGATTCTGACGGGCTTGATCGTGGGTGCGCTGGGTCTGGTTCCAGGGATGCCCCATTTTGCCTTTTTGCTGTTTGCTGCTTTACTGGGGGGAGGTGGAACCACCTTGTTGCGGCGCCAGCGCGAGGCGGTCTTGGCGGCAGAAACGCCGCAAGCGCCGGTGGCCCCCGTGGTGGCGGAAGCGCCGGAAGCCAGTTGGGACGATGTAACGCCCGTAGATGTGTTGGGTCTCGAAGTGGGTTACCGTCTGATCGGCCTGGTGGATAAGGATCGTGACGGTGATCTGCTTAAAAGGATCAAGGGCATCAGACGCAAGTTTGCGCAAGAAATCGGTTTTCTCCCGCCCACCATCCATATTCGCGACAATCTGGAACTCAAGCCCAATGCCTATCGCATCACCCTGAAAGGGGCGGAAATCGGAACAGGTGAGGCGCTGCCTGGCCATTATCTGGCCATCAACCCAGGTCAGGTCAGCGGCAATCTGCAGGGATCGCCAACGGTGGATCCGGCCTTTGGTTTGCCAGCCATCTGGATCGAAGAAACGCTGAGGGATCATGCTCAGGCCCTGGGCTATACCGTTGTGGATGTGAGTACGGTGGTCGCAACCCATCTGAGCCATTTGATACATGTGCAGGCAGCATCACTGCTGGGGCTTCAGGAACTGCATCAGTTGCTGGAACATGTGACGCAACAGTCTCCCAAATTGGTGGAGGAGTTGGTGCCCAAGATGATGAGCCACGCTGCCTTGCAACGCGTGCTGCAGAATCTTCTGGACGAGGGCATTCCCATCCGCGACATGCGCAGCATTCTGGAAACGTTGTCGAAACATGTGTCGCTGTCGCAGGAACTGTTGTACTTGACGGCCCAGGTTCGGATTGCCCTGGGGCCGGCCATCATCCAGCAGCTTTATCCGTCTTCGCAGGAACTGCAGGTCATTGCCATGGATAAGGATCTGGAGCAGTTGTTGGCCCAGGCACTGCAGAGCGGCGGCCTGCAGCAGGCCATAGAGCCTGGGCTGGCCGATACCTTGTTGCGTGAGATGCGTAAATCCGTGGAACGTCAGGAGATGCAAGGGTTTCCCGCGGTCCTGTTGGCACCAGGTGCCTTGCGTGATTTGTTGGCACGTTTTTTGCGCCGTGCTGTGCCGCAGCTTAGGGTTGTATCTCAGGAAGAGGTTCCCGGTTACAAGACCGTGCGGGTAACGACACGAGTAGGAGGATAAAGGTATGCAGACCATAACCATTCGGGCCGCCAATTCGCGGGAGGCGCTGCGTCAGGTGCGCCGCGAGCTGGGCGAAGATGCCCTCATTTTGTCGAATCGGCGGGCAGGGGACCAGGTTGAAATGGTGGCCGCATCATCGGCCTCGATGTCACCGTTGACAGGTGAGGCGACGGAGCGTGGGGGAGCGGCCGTGCCACAAATGATGCAAGAGCTGCATCGGCTGCAGGCTGAGATCAAGGGGCAGATTGAAACCTTGCGTCGGTTGCCCGCATCGGACTCCAGGGTCGAAAAGGTGCGTCGCAGCATGCTGCGCATGGGTTTTGGCATGACACTGGTGGATCAGTTGGTCCAGCATATGCCTCGGGAAGGAGAGTTGGCGTGGATCATCCAGATGCTGGAAAGGAATCTGCGTTCCGTCAAGGGTGATCGGATGATCGTCGAAGAGGGTGGGGTGTTTGCCCTGGTGGGGCCCACAGGCGTCGGCAAGACAACCACGGTCGCTAAAATTGCAGCACGGGCTGTGGTGCGTTTTGGTGCCGAGCGCATGGGTTTGGTCACCACAGACAGCTATCGTGTTGGAGCCCATGAACAGTTGCGCATTTATGGCAAGATTCTGGGGGTTCCTGTCCATACC
Source organism: Pseudomonadota bacterium (assembly GCA_021794775.1). Taxonomy (GTDB): domain Bacteria; phylum Pseudomonadota; class Gammaproteobacteria; order Burkholderiales; family Ferrovaceae; genus Ferrovum. Next base: position 1,767 of record JAJYQG010000195.1, on the reverse strand, counting down.
GTCAAAGATGCGGCGGATTTGCGCTTGACGTTGGACGGGTTGCGCGACAAACATCTCGTGCTGGTGGATACCATGGGTATGGGGCAGCGTGACGAACGGGTGCGTGAGCAGAACGACCAGTTGGATGCCTTGGGGGTGCGGCGCATTTTGATGCTCAATGCCACGAGCAATTTGCAAACCTTGGAGGATGTCGTTCGGGCCTACCGTACTGCGCAGGTCGTGGGGTGCATTCCGACCAAGCTGGATGAAGCTTTGTCCATGGGGGGGGTGGTAGACACCATGATTCGTCACCGTTTGCCATTATGTTACGTGGCCAATGGTCAGCGCGTCCCCGAGGATTTGCGGGAGGCCCATGTCAGCGCCCTGTTGCACGCCACATTCAACAGTCTTGAGACCGTTGGGTTCTCCTCAGGGGCGACATTGAATTTTGCCCATGGAACTGCCGCCCATGCGTGAGGAGGGTTGCGTCGGTTATGGTCAGGCCAGCGGTCTGCGACATCTGCTTCAGCAGCGTGCTTTGCCCGTGGTCACGGTGGTTGGTGCCCGTTCCGGAGCAGGCGCTTCGCTGGTGGCGGCGGGGCTGGTGGCAGGTTTGGGCCAGCTGGGTCGTACCCTGGTGCTTGACGAGCGTCATGGCCAATGTGTTTTAGGAGATATCCTTGGCCTGCGCGTACGCTTCGATGCCCGCTCGGTCATCGATGGACAATTGGAATGGTCCAGAGCCCGAGTCCCAGTGGGGCACGGGGTGGACTATATCAGCATGGCCCGCTTGATGTCCGGCCATACTTCGCGCGCTCATGGCGCAGCATGGCGCAGATTGTATGCATTGGCCTCGCGTTACGACCGTGTTGTCGTCGATGGTCATGCGTGGGATCTGGCGCAACGGCTGGCCATGGGGGGGAAGGTTGTCGCGTCTACCCTGGTGGTGGTCGATGAAGGAACCCAGAGGACCGATCTCGAATGGGCGCTGGCGCGGGTCGGTGAAGTTTCACGGGTTGGTTTTGTGGTCAATCGTACCCTGGGGGCGTCCGACGATGGCAGAATCGGGGGCATGATCGAGCAGATGGCCCAGCATCATGGATACGATGCCAGCGATATGGGAAGTCTTCCCCTTGCTCAGCGGTATGTTTCTGACCGACAATACGACCTTGGTGCCGCAGGATCCCAGGCTCTTTCCCTGCCCGTTGCCTTGCAACGGTTGCAGGCGCGGGTATTGGCCTGGGCAAATGGGGATGGAACTCTGGCTGGTTTGGGTTCCGTTCAGGATAAGGCGGCGGTCGCAGCATCTGCGTTGGCGCCTTTTGCGTGATAGGACATAGCATGTACACGGCCGATGGCCTGGAAGACAAGGACGAGTACCTCAAAACCTTCGCACCATTGGTCAAGCGCATTGCTCATCATATGATGGCCAAGTTACCCGGTAGTGTGGAAGTTGACGACTTGATTCAGGCAGGGATGATGGGCCTTTTGGAGGCTTTGTCGCGTTACGATGAGTTGCGCGGCGCACAGTTTGAAACGTATGCGGGTCAACGCATTCGTGGGGCCATGTTGGACGAGTTGCGCCAAACCGACTGGATGCCGCGGAACCTGCGCCGTGAAACGCGTCGAATCGAGGATGCCATCGGTAAGTTGCAGCATCAAATGGGCAAAGCACCCAAAGAAGCCGATGTGGCCCAGGAGTTGGGCGTCAGTCTCAGCGATTACCAGCAAATGCTGTTCGAGTCCCGTGGGGCACAGTTGCTGTATTACGAAGATTTTCGGGAATCG
>JAJYQG010000083.1 GCA_021794775.1 Pseudomonadota bacterium | reverse complement strand
GCTGCTGGAAGAACACGACCAGATGCTCGCTTTTGAGCCGCCCCACCTGGGCCTGCGCGCCACGATTGGAGGCATGGTGGCGACCGGATTGTCCGGGCCGCGCCGCATGGCTGCCGGTTCGCTGCGCGACTTTGTGCTGGGCGTGCGTCTGATCGATGGCCAAGGTCGGGATCTGACCTTCGGCGGACGGGTGATCAAGAATGTGGCAGGGTTTGACGTGGCGCGCTTGATGGCCGGTGCCTGGGGAACCCTGGGGGTGATCACCGAAGTGACGCTCAAGGTGGTGCCACGACCGGCGCATCAGCTGACCCTTGAATGGGCCATGTCGGAAGGACAGGCGCTGCAACGGATGAATGAGTGGGCGGGGCAGCCCTGGCCGATGACGGCGACCAGCCACCATCAGGGGCATTTGCGCGTGCGTCTGGAGGGGGCCAGCAGCGGGGTGCTGGCGGCGGCGCGCCGGCTGGGGGGCAAGGAGATGCTCGACGGCAAGGGTTGGTGGACGGCGTTGCGCGAGCAGCAGCTGGATTTTTTTATGACCGAACGCCCCCTTTGGCGCGTGGTGGTCAAGCCGACCGCTCCTCCTCTCGGTCTGTCGGGACAAACCCTGCTCGAATGGCATGGAGGGGTGCGCTGGGTCTTATGCGATCATGGCAGCCATCAGGTGGAGTTGATGGCGGGCAATGCCGGCGGTTTGGCACGGCCATGGCGCGCCGAAGGCTTGGCCTTGCCCCCCGGATGCACCGGCGAGCAGCCCAGAATTCAAGCTTCCCTGAAGCGGCTGTTCGATCCGCGCCATATCCTCAATTCCGACATGACCCCTTTTGCCAGGGGATGACGCTCAAACCATGGAAACCCATATTGCCGACCGTTTCAAAACCCTGGCTTCCGCTGCGGACATGGAAAGCGTGTTGCGCAGCTGCGTCCATTGCGGTTTCTGCCTGGCGACATGCCCCACGTACCAGTTGCTGGGTGATGAGCGCGACAGTCCGCGCGGCCGCATTTACCTGATCAAGTCTCTGGTCGAAGGCAAGGCGGATGGCAAGGAAACCCGCTTTCATCTGGATCGTTGCCTGACCTGTCGTTCCTGCGAAACCACCTGCCCCTCCGGGGTGCAGTATGCCCAACTGCTCGGCGATGCCCGGGAACTGATGGAACAGGCTTTGCCGCGGCCCTTCCCCGACAAGGTGGTGCGTTTTGGTCTCAAGCGTCTGTTGTCCCATCCACGCCGCTTCGGTTGGGTGATGGGACTGGCACGGGCCATGCGCCCCCTGCTGCCCGCGGGTTTGCGCGACAAAATTCCCGCGTCGGTTGCGGCCGGGGTATTGCCCGCGCCGCGACATGCACGCCGCGTGCTGTTTTTGGCCGGTTGCGTGCAACCTGTTCTGCGTCCCTCGATCCAGGCGGCGGCGATGCGTCTGCTGGATGGGTTGGGGATTTCCGGGGTGGTGGCGCCCGCTGCCGGTTGTTGTGGTGCCTTGAACCACCATCTGGGCGATGGGGCAGCGGCGTTGGTGCAGATGAAGGCCAACATCGATGCCTGGTGGCCCTACGTCGAGGCGGGCAGCGTGGAGGCCATCATCGCCACAGCCTCGGCCTGCGGGGTGGAATTGCGCGATTATGGGCATGCCTTGCGCCACGAAGAGGGATATGCCGAGCGCGCCCGCCGCCTGTCGGAACTGGTGCGTGATGTTGGTGAATTTCTGTGCGACGAATTGGGTCATGGCATCGATGAGCGCCGTCTGGCCCTGCAGAGCCTGGGACTCGACCTGACCCGTGAGCGGGGCAAGGTGGCGTTTCATGCACCCTGTACCTTGCAGCATGGGTTGCGTCGTCAGGGGCGGGTGGAAGACATTTTGAGGGCAACGGGGGTCGAGCTGGTGCCGGTGGACGAAGCCCATCTCTGTTGCGGTTCGGCGGGGACCTATTCGTTGTTGCAACCGGACTTGTCAACGCAGTTGAGAGCGCGCAAACTGAGCCATCTGCAGTCTTCGGGTCCGGCCTATATTCTCAGCGCCAACATTGGCTGTCAGATGCATCTGGCCGAAGCGGCCGAGGTGCCGGTTAGGCATTGGGTGGAGTGGCTCGATGCTCAAATTCATGGAGGAACATCATGTTGACCCGACGTCCTGCCGCCGAGCGCGGTTACGCCCATCATGGTTGGCTTGAAAGTTGGCACACTTTTTCTTTCGCCGATTATGTCGATCCGGTCCATGTCCATTTCAGCGTGTTGCGGGTCATCAACGACGATCGCATTGCACCGGAAGCCGGGTTTGGCACCCACCCGCACCGCGATATGGAAATCATCACCTGTCTGCTGTCCGGGGCGCTGGAGCATCGTGACAGCATGGGCAATGGTTCGGTGATTCGTGCAGGGGATGTGCAACGCATGACGGCAGGGACCGGAATCACCCACAGCGAATTCAATCCTTCCAGCGACGAACCCACCCATTTGCTGCAGATATGGATTTTGCCTGAGCGCAAAAACCTGGTTCCCGAGTATGAGCAGAAAGCTTTTCCGAGGGAGCAGCGTCGTGGGCGCTGGTGTACGGTGGCATCGCCCGACGGTCGTGACGGATCGCTGACGATTCATCAGGATGTGACCTTGGCATTGACCGCCCTTGAAGCCGGCGAAACGTTGCTGTTGCAGCTGGCGCCTGGGCGTTGTGCCTGGATTCAGGTGGCCGAAGGCGAGGTGGAGGTGGACGGGATGGTCTTGGCCACAGGGGATGGCTTGAAGGTGGTGCAGCAAACCGAAGCCCTTTTGCGTGCCAGAACCCGTGTCGATCTGCTGTTTTTTGATCTTCCCTGATGCGCTATCCGCAGGAACTGCGCGAAGGGAAGTTGCAGAAGCGCATGATGCGCTTCTTGGCCGATGTTGCATGGTCTGATGGCACCGTGGTGCGTGCCCATGTGCCCAACACCGGCAGTCTGCTGGGTTGCCTCGAACCGGGGCAGCCGGCGCGCCTCAGTGCCGCCTCCGATCCTGCACGCCGTTGCCCCTATACCCTGGAACAGCTTTGCGTCGGTGAGGTTTGGGTTGGCGTGCATACCCACCGAGCCAATCCTCTGGTCGGCGAACTGCTGCAGGCGGGTACATTGCCTTCACTCGCCGGCTATGCAGAACAGCGTGCCGAGGTGCCTTATGGGCGTCAGCGCAGTCGCATCGACTGGTTGTTGCGGCATCCTGGACGGGCCGATTGTTACGTTGAAGTGAAGAGTGTGACGACGTCGCTGGAGCCTGGGGTTGGTCTGTTTCCGGACGCGCCCAGCGAGCGTGCGCGCAAGCATCTCGATGAACTGGCTTGGTGTGTCAGCCAGGGTTGGCGTGGGGTCCTGGTGTTTTGTGTGCAGCGCGCCGATGTCCGCGTGGTACGCCCGGCTGAAAAAATCGATTCCGCTTACGCCGCCGCATTGCGCCGCGTGGCGCAGGAAGGGGTGGAAATGCTGGCCCTGAGCGTGCGCCCGGAGGCGCAGCAACTGGAGTTTCAGGGCCTGATCCCCGTCGAACTCTGACCCTATGGCTTTGTGTCAGGGAGGGTCGGCCTGAGGGATCGATGCCGTCAGGCACCGAGCAGGCGGTTCAACCCGTAACCGCCGCTGCTGAGAAAGAGAAAGAGGGCGCCGGCCAGGATCAGTGGCTTGATCCCGGCTTGCTGGATGGCGCCAACCGAGGTGCGCAGCCCCAGCGCAAACATGGCCATCGTCAGCAGGAACAGGTCCGCCTGCAGCAACAGGTTGAGGTAAGGTTTGGGCAACAGTTCCAGGGAGTTGACGCCACTGGCGACGATGAACCATACCGCAAACCAGGGAATCACCACCTTGGGTTTGGCCAGCACCATGCGCGCGATGGCCAGGCGCTGCCGCTGGCCGCCGGACAAACGCATGCCCGAGCGGCCC
>JAJYQG010000014.1:872-3903 GCA_021794775.1 Pseudomonadota bacterium | reverse complement strand
GACCATCGGGCTGGGGATCATCCTGCGCAATGTGGCTGAAAACTTTTGGGGGCGGGACGAAGTGCCTTTCCCTTCTCCCTTGCCTACCGAGCCTCTTCGCGTTCTCGGAGCACGGGTTCTGCCCATGGAACTGGCGGTCATGGCGGGGGCGCTGTTTTTGATGCTGCTGATTGAAGGCTTCAATCGCCGCACGCTGTATGGCAAGGCCGTGGTGGCGACTGCCAGCGATCGTGGGGCGGCCGGATTGATGGGCATCCATACCCAGGGGGTGATCGTGTTCTCTTATGCGTTGTCGTCGATGACGGCGGCGTTTGCCGGGGTTCTGATTGCTCCCCTGACCGCGCCCGGTCCCACCATGGGCGCCGTGCTCGGGCTCAAGGCGTTTGCGGTGGCGATCATCGGCGGGTTGACCTCGGGGATGGGGGCGGTGGTCGGCGGGTTGGTGCTCGGCATTGCCGAAACGACAACGGGTTTTTATTGGTCCACGGGATACAAGGATGTTCCTGGTCTGGTTTTGTTGCTGCTGGTTCTGGCCTGGAAACCCAATGGTTTGTTCGGCCGCACCCAAGTGCAGAAGGTGTGAGGGGAGAGGGCATGGCGGTCGCTGTAAAAAGGCTGGGGCTCGCGCTGCTGGGCCTGGCGCTGATGTTGTTGCCCGGGGTTGTCACCAACGATTATTACCTGCATCAGATCATTCTGGTGGCCATTTATGCCATCCTGCTCTTCGGTCTTGACATCGTGGTGGGATATACCGGTGAAGTCTCTTTGGCCCACGGGGCGTTATTGGGGATTGGCGCTTATGCCGCCGCCATTCTGAACGCTAACCACGGCTGGCCCTTTCTGGCCACCTTGCCCGCTGCCATGGTGATCACTGCGGCATTTGGCGGGCTTCTGGCCTTGCCCGCGCTGCGTGTGCGTGGTCCCTACCTGGCCATGGTGACCCTGGCATTCGGGACCGTGGCGCAGATTCTCATCAACGAAATGGATTTTCTGACCAATGGGGCCCAGGGCATCAGCTTGTCGGGGCCGCAGATGGGTGCCTTGGTGCTCGACGAGCGTCATTACTATCCGGTGGTGATGGGGATTTTCTTGATCACGGCCTTGCTGGTGCATCGTTTGTTGAGCTCCCGTTTTGGACGTGCTTTTGAAGCGTTGCGAGGCAGTCCGATAGCGGCGGATTGTATGGGGGTGGCGGTTTACCGCTATAAGGTGCTGGCTTTTGTGGTCAGCGCAGCGTTGGCCGGGTTGGCGGGTGCGCTGTTTACCTTCAATGAGTTGTATGTGGCACCCAACAGCTTCAATTTTGAACTCACCATTACCTTTTTGCTGGCGCTCATCATGGGCGGCAAAAAATCCCAATGGGGCTCGGTATTGGGGGCCTTCATCGTGGTGCTGCTGCCCAATCTGCTGGACGATATCCATCTTTTTCGCGGCCTTGCCCATGGCGTGGTTGCTGCGGCACTGGCCCTTGCCGTATGGCAGCGCTGGCGACAGGCGGCTTCGTTCGCTTGGCGCACATGGGTGGTGCCTGGGCTTGCCATCGTTCTGCTCGAGTGGGGAGCATACCGTTTGCAGGATATGACCGATTGGCGCTTGACCATTTTTGGTGCCCTCATCCTGTTTGTGGTGTATTACCTTCAGGATGGCATTGTGGGTTGGCTTTCCCGGCAGCGCAGTGCGCGCGCTTTGGTGCATGCAGTCCCGGCGACGGAGGTGGAGGTCAGTCTGGTGCATCGCACGATCTCCGCAAACCCCTTGCTCGAGGTGGAACATCTGGTGATGCAGTTCGGGGGGTTGCGTGCGCTCAACGATCTTTCGCTGGCCGTTGAACGGGGCATGATTCTTGGTCTGATCGGCCCCAATGGCTCGGGGAAATCCACCTTCATGAATGTCGTCAGTGGGCTATACCGTCCTTCCTCGGGTCTTGTGCGTTTTGACGGCAAACAGTTGTCGGGGCAAACGCCCTCCCATGTGGCCGCCATGGGAATTGCCCGCACTTTTCAAAATTTGCAGCTGTTCGGCGATATGACCGTGCTTGAGAATGTGATGGTCGGCCTCAACCACCGTTACCGTTCAGGTTTCTTCGAAACGCTGGCCCATTCTCCGCGCTGGCATCGTGAAGAAAAGGAAGCCCGTCAGCGGGCGCGGGTGTTGCTGGCTTTTGTGGGTCTGGCCGACGAAGAGCAGCGCGCGGCCAAGTTTCTGTCTTATGGCCAACAGCGCTGGTTGGAAATTGCCCGGGCGCTGGCCCTAGATCCGGCGTTGCTGTTGCTGGATGAGCCCGCCGCGGGGCTGAATGCACCGGAAGTCGAGCGGCTTATCGTTTTGCTTAGAAAGATCAAGGCAGAGGGATTGACGTTGGTGCTCATCGAGCATCACATGGATGTCGTGATGGGGGTATCGGATCGCGTGCTGGTGCTGGATTCGGGCAAATGTTTGGCTCAGGGCCTGCCTCAGGATGTGCGTCACGATCCGGCGGTATTGCGGGCCTATCTGGGTCAGGATGAGGGAGCGCTCCATGTTGGAAATTGAAGGGCTGGTGGCCGGTTACGGGCCTGTTAGGGTGTTGCATGGCATCAGTCTGCGTGTCGAGAAAGGGCAAGTGGTGACCTTGATTGGGGCCAACGGAGCGGGCAAAACCACCACGCTCAAGGCCCTGAGTGGCATGTTGGTGCCGGAAGCCGGGCATATCCGTCTCGATGGGCGTTCCATAGGGGGACTGCCATCCCACCGGATGGCGCGCCTGGGCGTTGCCCATTCTCCCGAAGGGCGACGTGTGTTTCCCCAGCAAACGGTCAAGGACAATCTGATGCTGGGCGCCTACACGCGCCTGGCCTGGAGACCAAGTCGGCCACGCGGCGATGTTCAGCAAGATTTCGAGCGCGCCCTGGATCTGTTCCCGCGTTTGCGGGAGCGCCAAAAGCAATTGGCCGGCACTTTGTCGGGTGGCGAGCAACAGATGTTGGCCATGGCCCGAGCCTTGATGCTCAACCCTGAAGTGTTGCTTCTCGATGAGCCTTCATTGGGGCTG
>JAJYQG010000014.1:0-862 GCA_021794775.1 Pseudomonadota bacterium | reverse complement strand
GGTGAAGGAGAAAGCCGAGGGCATGACCCTTCTGCTGGTGGAACAGTTTGCGTTGGCTGCCTTGGCGGTGGCGGATTATGGGTATGTGCTCGAGAATGGCCATGTGGTGCTGGAGGGCAGTGCGACTTCGCTGCGCAGCAACGACAGGGTTCGCTCCGCCTATCTCGGGCAGCATTAGTTGGGTGCGTCGACGCCCACCAGCAAGAAACCGATCAGGGACAGCAGAGCACCACACAGCAGGGCGGCAAAGACAAGCAACAGGATGACCCAGCGCCGCGTCTCACCCACCTGCTGACGCAATTGCTGGATTTCGCTGGTAAGGCGTGGGATGCTCGACGATTCGGTCAAGGTGTGATGCACGAGACGGGGCAGCTGGGGCACCAGGTTCACCCATTGTCCGCCTTCGCGGCGAACCGCCTTGATCAGGCCGCGCCAGCCCACCTGCTCGCTCATCCAGCGTTCCAGAAAAGGTTTGGCGGTTTTCCACAGGTCGAGGTCGGGATCGAGGTCTCGCCCCAGACCTTCGACGTTGAGCAGGGTTTTTTGCAGAAGCACCAGCTGGGGCTGAATTTCCATCTGAAAGCGGCGCGAAACCTGGAACAGACGCAGCAACACTTTGCCAAAAGAGATTTCCTTGAGGGGTTTGTCGAAAATCGGTTCACAGACCGAACGGATGGCCGATTCAAATTCGTTGGCACGGGTATGACTGGGAACCCAGCCCGCTTCGATATGTGCTTCGGCGACACGCTGATAGTCGCGTTGGAAGAAGGCCAGGAAGTTTTGCGCCAGATAGTTTTTATCTTCTGCCGTCAGGGTGCCGATGATGCCAAAGTCCAGCCCGATGTAGCGCCCATCCTGCGCT
>JAJYQG010000022.1 GCA_021794775.1 Pseudomonadota bacterium | reverse complement strand
GGCGACCGCAGGACGCAAAGCCAACAGCACCTGCCCCAGTGCGTCGGGGGTATGGGCGAAATCCACCACGACGTTCGGCAAGTCTCCCCCCCCCCAGCCTTGCATCCTTCCTGGTGGGGCCTGCAGGGCCGACAAGGCCTTTGCCAGTGCCGCAGGCGGCAGCTCCTCCAACAGCCCTGCCCCAGCAACAGCCAGAAGATTGGAAAGATTGAAACGTCCCAACGGCGCGGTTTCAATCTCCATAGCACCCCAGGGTGAGATCACGCGCAGCATCTTTCCACCCAAACCGTTGCCTGTTTCCTGCTGCAGCCTGATAACCTCCAGGCCAGGAACGGGGCCAGGCTTTTCCTCAAGGCTATAACCCAGAACAGGCACCTGAACCGATTGCAGGACAGTCAACAACCTGCCGGCAAATCCATCGTCCAGATTGATGACCGCATAAGCCAAGCCCGGGTTGTCAAACAGGCGGATCTTGGCCGCCCCATAAGCCTCCATGGAACCATGGTAGTCCAGGTGATCGCGGGTAAGATTGGTGAACAAAGCCCCATGGAAAGCCACGCCAGAAACCCTGCCCTGATCCAGCGCATGGGAAGAAACCTCCATCACGCAATGATGTGCTCCCTCATCCCGGTGACGGGCCAGCATGGCCTGCAACCCAATTGGATCCGGGGTCGTATGCCCAGTTTCCCTGAGGCGCCCGGAAAAACCCTCACCCAAGGTTCCAACCACCGTCGTGGGCGAGCCGCACGCGTTGAGTACCGCAGCAAGCCAGTGGCTGCAGGTCGTCTTGCCATTGGTTCCGGTCACCCCGACAACCCGCATGTGCCTGGAAGGGAATCCGTAAAACTCCCCCGCGAGGCCACTGACCCTGGCGCGCAATCCTGCCACGGAACGGTTGGGAATAGACCAAGCTTCAGACCAGACAAAACCGTCGGGCTCCCAGAGAACACCGACCGCGCCGGCATGAATGGCGCCATCGATAAAACTCCGCCCATCGGCATGCGCGCCGGGGAACGCCAGAAACAGATCTCCGGGCTTTACCGCACGACTGTCCGCCGTTAGCCGGCGACAAGGAATGCCATCGTACTCATAAACCAGAAGCCCGTCGGTGCTGAAGTCCGACAGGCTGGAGGTGGTGGGCTTCCTCGCAGCGGTCATGTGGGATGATCCTCTGGCATGGCTCGGCCCACGACCGTCGAAGGCACATCGTTGTCCGGAGGAACATCGAGCAATTGCAACACCTCTCCCGTCAGGGCGGAAAATACGGGAGCCGCAATCTGACCGCCGTAATAACGCCCACCGGATGGTTCATCCACCATGACCGCCACCACCAACCTTGGTGCCGAAGCAGGAGCAAAGCCAATGAATGACGCGACGTATTTGTTGACGTAATGCCCTCTCTCCACCTTATGTGCCGTTCCCGTCTTGCCCGCCACCCGATAGCCTGGCACGCTGGCCTCTGGCGCCGTACCCTCCTTGCTCACCACCGTCTCCAGCATCGCCCTGACTTCGCGCGCTGTTTTAGCCGAAATCACCCGCCTACCCGCCTGATGGGCCCCACCCTTGACCAAAGACAAGGGCTGCAGCACTCCGTCGTTGGCGAAAATCGTATAGGCACGGGCCATCTGAATCAAACTGACCGACATGCCATTGCCAAACGCCATGGTTGCCTGCTCGATCGGCTTCCAATTCTGAAATGGGCGCAACCGCCCGCCTGTCTCGCCAGGGAAACCCGACTTGGGCTTCTGCCCAAAACCCACATCGGTAAACAGGTTCCACATCATTTCCGGGGGCATGCCCAAGGCAATCCGTGCTGCCCCGACATTGCTGGAATGTTCGATCACCTCCGTCACGGTATAGGCATCGGCCACATGATCATCGTGAATCCGGTGATTGCCAATGGTCAGCACCCCACCCTGGGTTGAAATCACGGTATCGGGTTGAACCTTACCGGCCTCCAATGCGGCCGCAATGGTAAATGGCTTGATGGTAGACCCTGGCTCATAGGTATCGGTGATGGCACGGTTGCGCAACTCGGCTCCAGACAAACGAATCCGCTGATTGGGGTCATAATCCGGCGAATTGACCAGTGCCAGAATTTCGCCCGTTCTGCTGTCCAGCACCACCACAGCCCCCGCTTTGGCATGACTCGCCGCTATGGCCTTATGCAGTTCGCGGGCAGCCAAATGCTGAACGCGTGCATCCACACTCAGCCATACATCCTCGCCCTGACGGGGCGCACGGATGCTTTCCACATCTTCAATCACATGTCCCGCACGGTCACGAATCACGCGACGGGCGCCGTAAAGACCCTGCAATCGGGCTTCATAGGCCAATTCGACACCTTCCTGGCCATGATCGTCGGCATTGGTGAATCCGACCAGATGGGCCATTTCGCTGGACCTTGGATAAGCGCGGTGAAATCCATGCTGGAGAAACAATCCGGGAATCTTGAGCGCCATCACCCGATTGGCTTCCTGTTGCGACAGTTGTCGCTTGAGATAGACCACGCCACTTTCCCCATCCAGGCGATGGGACAAATCGTTGGCGTTTTCATGGAGCATGGCCGCCAGTTTCTGCCGCTGCTGCCGATCCATGTCGAGATCTTCCCTGTTGGCCCATAAAGACTCGGATGGCACACTGATCGCCAGTGGCTGGCCGTTGCGGTCACGAATGATGCCACGACTGGCGGGCTCGGACAGAATGCGGCTGTAGCGCTCTTCGCCTTTATGCTGGAGAAAATCCGAGTGGATCGCCTGAAGCCAAAATGCTCTGCCCGTCAAGGCCAAAAACCCGCAAATGAGCACCCCCTGAACCAAGGCGCTGCGCCAATGCTCAAGCCTGAGAAAGAGTTTGCCCGACGCCGCTGGCTTCATGGATGCCCCCCGGCTTCCCTATTGCCAACCAACAGGCGCTTGCTGCCCTCGCTGGGGATGACCATGCCCAACTCATGGGAAGCAATGTCTTCAACACGAACACTGGAGGACAAAGTCCCCTTGTCGATCTGCAACTGATCCCCTTCGGTCTGCAAATGGATCTGTTCATCCCGTGCTTGCTGGAGATCGATGAACAGGCGACGCGCTTGCTGCTGGCCATGGATCGTCCAGAGCGAGATGACCACCATCACCACCAACAATGTCAGGTCAAAGCGGTTCATGCGGCTGTCCTCTCAGCCACCCTCATCACCGCGCTGCGGCTTCGTGGATTGGCTCGCACTTCCTCAACGCTGGCACGCACAGCTTTACCCCTGGTCACCAGTTTGGGCAGGGGCCTATCCGCTTCGCGCACAGCCAACCCCCGCGGAACATCGGGCGGTTGAGACTGCTGCCGCAGAAATTGTTTGACCATGCGATCTTCCAGGGAATGGAAACTGATCACCACCAAACGCCCACCCGCACATAACAAACGTAACGCTTGAGGCAGCACGCGCGACAGTTCATCGAGTTCGCCATTGATGTGCAACCGGATGGCCTGGAAGGTGCGCGTTGCTGGATCCTGACCAGGTTCCCGGGTACGCACCACCCGCCCCACCAGATGGGCCAGCTGGCGCGTCGTCAGCAAAGGGGTTTCTTGGCGTTGCTGCACAATGGCACGGGCCACCTGTCGGGCAAAACGCTCTTCCCCCAACGTATGGATCACCTCGGCCAATTCCGCCTCGCTGGCACCGGCAAGCCACTCGGCTGCTGTCATGCCGCGCGTTTGATCCATGCGCATGTCCAAAGGACCATCCTGACGAAAGCTGAAACCGCGATCGGCGCGATCCAACTGCGGAGATGACACGCCAAGATCAAGAAGAATGCCATCCACTTGGGTAATCCCCAAAGGCCGCAATGTATTTTCCATCTCAGAAAAACGAGCATGAAACAGCGTCAGACGCTCATCAACCCATGCCTTCCCTGTTTCTATGGCGCGCTCATCCCGGTCA
>JAJYQG010000221.1 GCA_021794775.1 Pseudomonadota bacterium | reverse complement strand
CCAAAGGGAGAGAGGCGATGCTGAAGAAAGGACAACCGGCCCCCGGTTTTGAGTTGCCGGATTCCGAAATGGAGATGGTGTCCCTTACAGGGTACTTGGGGCGCTGGAGCGTTGTGCTTTTTTTCTATCCCCGTGATGGCTTTCCTCAATGTCGGGATGAGGCCATCCAATTCAGCGATCGTGAAGAAGAGTTTGAACGCTGGGGAGCAAAGTTGCTGGGTGTTTCGCAGGACGAGGTGCTGTCTCATGCCGATTTCTGTGAAGAACATGGTCTTACGGCCCGCTTGCTTTCGGATGTGGAGGGCGAAGTTTGTCGCCAGTACGATGTGATGCATGAGCGTCATCTGGGGGAACGGGTCAAGATGGCCGTGGATCGCGTCACTTATATCATCGATCGTCATGGCGTGGTAAGGCACGCCATCCCGGTAGGTAACAATCGACACCATGTCGTCGATGTTTTGAATCTTGTCAAGGAATTGAATCAATCATGATTATTGCAAAGAATGTTGTGGTCACCCTGTCGTTTGTGTTGCGCGATGAACAGGGTGTCGTACTGGAAGAGTCGGATCCTGAGATCAGTTACCTCCACGGGGGTTACGATGGTATTTTCTCGATGGTGGAGGAAGCGCTCGAAGGGCAAAAGCAGGGTTTTTCCTGTTCGGTGACCATGTCCCCTGAAGATGCTTTTGGAGAATACGATGAGCGGTTGCGTCGCGTCGAGCCCCGTTCCCTCTTTCCGGAAAACGTCAAGGAAGGGATGCGACTGGAAGGTAGCCTCGATGGAGAAGGTACTTGGCTGTTCGTGGTTACCGAGGTGACCGATGAAACGGTGACGGTGGACGGCAACCATCCCTTGGTTGGCAAGACCCTGGTCTTTGACTGTGAGGTGCTGGGCGTGCGTCTTGCAACCCCGGAAGAAACGGCACATGGTCATGTCCATGGGGAACATGGCCACGTGCATTGAAGCGACGGATCAGTTGTTTTTAACGGGCTGATAGTCGGGCCAGGGTAAGCCGAGGTCGCTTTGGCTAAGGGCAGGATTCTGGAAAATGGTCCATTTTCCGATCAAGCCTTTTTGCCAAATCCCCAACACCAGCTTGCCATCGCGAAATTCGCAACGGTAAGTGGCGGGAATGGATTTGGTGGCCGTATCGGTGGGAATGCCGCCCACTTCTGCGTCGGTTTCGATGATAACCCCATCAACCGTGCGCAAAAGGCGTTCATGGATATCCTGGAGTTGGGTTCCTGGTGAAGCGTTCAGCATGTCGGCAGGGCAGCTCGCCTGCATCTCCGCCAGATCCATGCCTGGTTTCGGGTTGACTTCGCGTTGGGTTGGATGGGTCAGCTTCAAGCTGTCGGGATAGGCGTGATCCTCGGCATGCGAAGCGAGGGAAGCCGTCAACAGCCCAAGGGTCGACGCAAACAGTGCTACGTGACAAATACGCATGAGGTTGTCTCCAGATTATAAGAAAGCGCAGCGTTGAGGGTGCTGGCGCATAGAAAGCATTGTACTGGATTATGCTTTTGACGCAACTTCCGGGTATGGGCCGTGGGCCAGGGGCGGCTGGCTCGTGAGGGGGTGGGCTGTTCGTCGGCTCAGCGAGCCACCAGAAGGGTGGGCAAGGGATGATAATTTTTGCAATTAGGGGGATAATGGCGAACGCTGAGCGGATCCCCGCTTTTTGTTGATGACCTGAACGTAGGCGACTGGAGTCCATGGACGATACAAGCTCTTCAGACAGCGGTTTGCCCGAACAATCGACGCTGATGCAGATTCAGGCGCTGGGCTATCTCCCGACGCCTTCTTCGACGGCGGTGCGGTTGTATGAGTTGATGCGCTCCGAAGATACGGGTATCCCTGAGATGGCCGCTGTCATCAAAGGTGACGTGTCGCTGACGGCGCGCCTTCTCCATATGGCCAACCGCGGGGGGTACGCGCAACGATCGGTGACCTCGGTTGAAGAAGCGTTGATGCGCGTGGGAACGATGACGGTGGCCAATCTTGCCATCGGGTTGTCGGTTATCGATGATGCCGTCAAGTCCCCATCGCGGGACACGCGCCTGTATTTGGAGCTGTGTCATCAATCGCTGGCTGCTGCTGTGGTGGCGGAATGGTTTTGTGATCGGCCTGGAGTGCCGGTCAGTGCGGCGGATCTTTTTGCCTGTGCGCTGCTGGCACGTATCGGTCAGCTGGCCCTGTTGCGTTTTTATCCTGAAGCTTATGCCGATTTGCTGCGGCGTGATTGCAGTCCGGCAGAGCGGCTCGAACTGGAGCGTGAGCATCTGGGCATCGATCACCAGGCCATCAGTCTGGCGCTCTTGCGAGAGTGGGGTTTCCCGGACATTTTCATCGATGCCATACGTCTTTCCGAGACGGCCGAAGAGGCGAGAATCGGCGAATCGCGCCGTCAGGTGATGGGGCAGTTGCTACACAATGCCTGGGAGATTGCCCCCTTTCTGGAAAAAAAATACACCGCACATCTTGGCTTGCATGTCGAGCGCGCCTTGGCGACGATGGGGCTTGAAACAAGTGCCGGCGAATGCGACAGCATTGTCGCGCGGTTGCTGCAGCGCCTCAAAGAATGGGAATCCACACAACAGATCGATATCAAAATGGCAGAGCAAACCGAAACGAGTACCGAAGAGGGCCAATTGTCCGTCCTGCTGGTGGGCGTTGGGGAGCAGGAGCGCAGCGTATGGGGAGCTGCGTTGATTGCTCAGGGGTTTGCGGTAGCCGACTCGGCTTCGCTTCACGAAGCGATGGTGCGGGTGGCGAAGGGCGGGGCAGACATTCTCATCATTCGTGAGGCGCCGAATGGACTGTTGTCGGCCGCAGAAGTTGCGTTGGTGGGAACATGGCTCAAGGATGTGCCGCGCGCTGCCTTGGTGGTTGTGCCCGACGGAGGGCGCTACGATGAGGAGCATGCCGTAGCCCTGCTCGAAGCCGGCGTGACGGCGATTCTGCCTGGCGACGTGACAGCCGGCTGCCTTGTGGCCCAGGCGGGACGTTTGTCCGATCGGGTGGCTTTGGCCAGAACCTTGGAACTGGAGCGGTTGGCCCATCGGCGGGTGTTGTCCGAGTTGGTGCTGACCACCCGCAAGTTGCATATGCAGACGTTGACCGATCCCTTGACCGGGCTGGCCAACCGTCGCATGGCCGATGCGTTTCTGAAGCGTCATTGGGCTCAGTTGGAACGGCGCAAGACGGCGCTCAGCTGTCTGATCATCGATTTGGATAATTTCAAGCAGATCAATGACCGCTTTGGGCACGATGCGGGGGATTCCGCCCTGCGTGCCTTTGGGTCGGTGCTCAAACACCAGGTGCGGCAGGAAGATCTGGCTGTCCGCATGGGGGGCGATGAGTTTCTCGTGGTATGTCCGATGGCCCATGAAAGCGATTTGCAGGTGTTGCGTCAACGCTTGATCAAGGCCACGGCTCAGCTCAAGTTGGAAACCGGTGTGCTGGAGTTTTCCATGGGCATTGCCGAGAGCGACCTTGTCACCATGAAGTCTCCTGAGGATCTTCTGAGGGCTGCGGATCAGCATTTGATGCAGCATAAACGAAAGCGATAAGCGTGGCAAAATCGATAAGCAAACGTGATAAGTTGAATTAGTATTATTGAATTTACTTATGCTTATGTTCGTTTAATATGTACACCAGCAGGACCCCTGTGAGACGTTAACCCGACGGAGGATCGATCATGGCAGTGAAAAAATACAATGCTGGCGTCAAAGAATATCGCCAGACCTACTGGACCCCGGAATATACCCCGAAAGATACCGACATTCTGGCCTGTTTCAAGATCACGCCCCAGCCTGGCGTGGATCGTGAAGAGGTTGCAGCGGCTGTTGCTGCTGAATCCTCGACCGGTACCTGGACCACGGTGTGGACCGATTTGTTGACCGATCTCGAGTACTACAAAGGG
>JAJYQG010000013.1 GCA_021794775.1 Pseudomonadota bacterium | reverse complement strand
GGGCATGCGCGCCGGGTTTTCCACTTCTTCCATGGTGCCATCCTGCATCACCACCTGATACACCACGGTCGGTGCCGTGGTGATGAGATCCATGTCGTACTCGCGCTCCAGGCGTTCCTGCACGATTTCCATATGCAGCAGGCCGAGATAGCCACAACGGAAACCAAAGCCCAGAGCCTGCGAGGTTTCGGGCTCATAATGCAACGAAGCATCGTTGAGCTTGAGTTTTTCCAGCGCATCGCGCAAAGCGTCGTACTGGTTGGACTCGACGGGGTACAAACCGGCAAAGACCTGCGGCTTGATTTCCTTGAAACCCGGCAAAGCGGTGTCCGCCGGCTGCAGCACATGGGTCAGGGTGTCGCCCACGCGCGCCGCGTGCAATTCGCGGATGCCGGCAATCACAAAGCCGACCTCGCCCGCGCCGAGCGAGTCGCGCGCCAGCGATTTGGGGGTGAATACGCCGACCTGCTCGCACAGATGGGTGGTTCGCGTCGACATCAGCAAAATCTTGTCGCGCGGTCGCAAAACCCCATCCACCACACGCACCAGCATCACTACTCCGACGTAGTTGTCGAACCAGGAATCGATGATGAGTGCCTTGAGGGGAGCATCCAGCGAGCCACGGGGAGGAGGAATGCGGGCGATGATGGCTTCCAGCACCTCATCCACCCCTTCCCCCGTTTTGGCGCTGATGCGCAAGGCATCCTGCGCCGACAATCCGATGATGTCCTCGATTTCCCCGATGACCCGATCCGGTTCTGCCGAGGGCAGATCAATCTTGTTGAGCACCGTGAACACTTCCACCCCGAGTTCGATGGCGGTGTAGCAGTTGGCTACCGTCTGGGCTTCAACGCCCTGGGACGCATCGACCACCAGAATCGCGCCTTCGCAAGCCGAAAGGGAGCGCGACACTTCGTAAGAGAAGTCGACATGCCCCGGGGTATCGATCAGGTTGAGGCGGTAGCGTTCGCCGTCACGGGCGACGTACTCCAGAGCAGCGGTCTGCGCCTTGATGGTGATGCCGCGCTCGCGCTCGATGTCCATGCTGTCGAGTACCTGGGCTTCCATTTCTCGCGACGACAGGCCTCCGCAGAGCTGGATGAGTCGGTCCGCCAGCGTCGATTTACCGTGATCGATATGGGCAATGATGGAAAAATTACGAATCGACGCCATCAACAAAGGTCTCTCTGCATAAAAGCAGGGGCATCGTGCACGATGCCCCTGAATAAAAGCGCAATTTTAACCCAAATCCGTCGGTTAGGCTGGGATTCCGATCACGGCAGGGGCAAGGTGACAAACTCCGGCGCCTGATCGCCGCGCTGAACCAGCAGCGCTACGCGCCCAGGACCATGCAAAGCTTTCAACAACTGCTCAAACTGATTCTGCGCGTGCACCTCATGGTTGTTGAGCGACAGGATGACATCGCCGGGCTCAAGGCCGGCTTCGGCAGCCACCCCGCGCACGCCATTCACCACCACCCCCCCCGGCTGACCCGATCGATCCGCCAGAACCAAACCCAAACGATCGGCATTTTCGGTCTGGGTTCCCGGTTGTCCCGCCACCTCCGTACCGGCGCCTTTGGCGTCACTGGCCAAAGCCGCCACCAGAACCTTCAAATCCTGTTCAGCCCCATTGCGCCACACCACCACACGCACTTCGGTGCCGGCTTTGGTCTGACTCACGATGCGCGGCAAGTCGGCCTGGGTCATGATCGGTTTGCCGTTGAAGCGCAGGATGATGTCGCTCGGCCGGATGCCCGCCCGTTCTGCCGGGGATCCCTTCTGCACCGAGACCACCAGCGACCCCATAGGTTGCGCCAGATGGAAACTGTCGGCCAGTTCCTTGGTGACTTCCTGGATCACCACCCCGAGCCAGCCGCGGCTGACCTTGCCATGTTCGCGCAACTGATCAGCCACCTGAAGCGCCACATCGATCGGAATGGCAAAGGATAACCCCATGTACCCCCCCGTGCGACTGTAAATTTGCGCATTGATGCCGATCACTTCTCCCTTCATGTCGAACAGCGGCCCGCCGGAATTGCCGGGGTTGATCGGCACATCGGTCTGGATGAAGGGCACCAGGGTCTCCTGCGGCAGAGAGCGTCCTTTGGCGCTGATGATGCCCTTGGTCACGGTGCTCTCGAAGCCGAAGGGGGCACCGATGGCCACGACCCATTCGCCCACCCGCGCCTTGGCAGGATCGCCGGGTTGCACCACCGGCAAGCCGGTGGCCGGAATCTTGAGCAGCGCGACATCGGTTTTGGCATCGATGCCGATGACGCGCGCCTTGAATTCGCGCTTGTCCAACAGTTTCACCGTCACCTCATCGGCCCCCTGGACGACATGGCCATTGGTGAGAATATAGCCATCGGGGCGGATGATGAAACCGGACCCCATGGAATGCTCTTCGGAGCCCCCTTCAGGAGCCAGATCGGGCATGGGCACACCGAACTGTCGAAAGAAATCCAGCATCGGATCGTGTTCGGGAATGCCTTGGCCGTGATGGGGGTTGGCATGGGGTTTGGTCACCGCACTGATGTTGACCACGGTATTCGCCTCGCGTTCGACCAGATCGGCAAAATCCGGCAGGTTTTCAGCCTGTACCCAATGGCTCATCAGCAGCATAACAGCCAGCCACAACATGCGTTTCATGGACGATGATCCTCCGTGATGAAAATCGATTGACCGATGGCGACAACGGTCGCCTGCGGCACGTCACCCAGCACCACCACATGGTATTGAGGCAACGATACGGCGTAATAGCTGAGGGCGCTCTTGAGGGTGCGCGCCACCGGATGACCCGGTTCACCTTGCGCCTCTGAGCGCACGAACACCGAAAATGACGACAGCCCGTCGGAGTAGACCCAATGGTGCAGATTGGGTTGATCCGGCCGGGGCTTGAGGGTCATTTCCAGGATTTTGGAAAACCCCGTTGGCACAAATCCGATGCCGATCGGCAACGGCGCTTCGACAGCTTCGAGCGCAGGGAAATGCACCGTCTGCCAGGCCGCCAGATCCCGATAAGCAGGCTTGAACACCTCGGCGCGGGGATGGATGCCCCGTTCGATGTCGGTGAACTGCACCGTTTCAAGGGCTCCACCCTGCTGATCGAAGGTCACCGCCCTGAGGATGAGCCCAGTCTGGGTTTCGGCGCAAAACTCGTGATCGAAGCGTTCACGGTCGCGCGCATGGAAGAAAATTTTACGGCATTCAAGCCCCGCCACCCGATCCAATCCACGTTCCGACACTTCGTAGAAATCGAGATAATGGCCATAGGGCGCTTCGATCAGCGCAGGAAAAAGCTGGCGCCGGTAATCGCTCTCGACACGAACCTTGCGCTGCATCGGATAGTAGCAGCGCGTCATCTGGCGCACGCGGATGATTTCGTGGGGCTGGCCATCGAGCACATTGACGCGCGTCTCTTCGTCGCCGTCGATTTTGGCGTGGATCACATGGGAGGCCTGCATGTCGCCTCCGCGCTGCGTCACGAAGGTTCCCTGATAGCCCTGTTCATGGGCAGCACGGGCCATCTGTTGCAGCAAGGACAAAGGGTCGGAAGGCACCCCATCGGCCCAGGCCAGAGCCGGCAAACCCAACAGCAAAAACACCCAGCGCCTCACACGCATACCGTCAATCGCCCGCCAAGCCCATGCGCCGCTTATTTCCTGCCGGCAGGCAGGGTGTAATCGACGGTTTGCAGATCGGAAAGGGGCGAACCCTGACGATGCAGCGCCACAAAGGTCTGGATATCTTTATCGGCCAGCATGTTGGCATCTCCTGCCACATGCACCGAGGGTTGCACCGACTGTTGCGCCAACTCGACCTGGGTCGTCGCCCCCTGAGGGCGCAGGGCCGCCGTGCTCAGCACCACCATGAGTACCGCCGCCGCTACCGCCAACCCGCGCATTGCCCCCACCGCAGGCATGGCCCTGGACCCGGCGCCCAC
>JAJYQG010000003.1 GCA_021794775.1 Pseudomonadota bacterium | reverse complement strand
AAGTTGTTGGACATCACCAGCATCAGCATCGAGAAGGTAAACAATGAGATGTAACTGAAGAATCGCTGATAGCCAGAGTCTTCATGCATGTAGCCTATGGTGTAGATATGCACCATCAGCGAAACAAAGGTCACCACCAGCATCATGGTGACGGTCAAAGGATCGATGAGGAAACCAACGACAAAAATGGAAGCGTCTCCGGTTGTCAGCCATTGGTACACCGTACCATTGAAGCTATGTCCGGCAAAGACATCCTGGGCAATCACCAGCGAAGCGATGAAAGACAACGCCACCCCGAGTATGGTCACGGCATGGCTGCCGGCCTTACCAAGACTTTTGCCGAAAAACCCCGCCAGCATGGCACCCGCGAGGGGTGCAAGCGGCACGAGCAGATATAGACTGGGCACACTCATGTCATCATTCCTTGAGACGGCTGATATCGTCCACGTGTATGGAGCGCAAGTTGCGGAACAGCACCACCAGAATCGCCAAGCCTATGGCCGACTCCGCTGCTGCAACGGTGAGGATGAAGAAAACGAAGACTTGTCCCGCCGTATCGTTCAAGTAATGTGAGAAAGCCACAAAATTCAAGTTTACGGCCAGCAGCATGAGTTCGATGCACATCAGCAAAACGATGAGATTCTTCCTGTTAAGGAAGATACCCACAATGCTGATGGCAAACAACACGGCTCCCAACATCAGATAATCAGTCAAATTCAGCATCACAGCTCCTTCTCGGCGGGCATGGCCACGATGCGCAGGCGATCCTCGGCCTTGACCTTGACCTGTTCAGCCGGATCAATATGCTTGGAATCCTTGCGTCGTCGCAGGGTCAAGGCAATCGCCGCCACAATGGCCACCAGCAAGATCACCGCCGCCAGTTCAAAGGAGAATACATAGTCGGTGTAGATCAACCTTCCCAACTGCTTAGTATTGCTGACCGAAGAAGGAGATGGCGCGGCCAGGGCGGAAAACTGACGGCTGCTGACCACCAACCAGATCTCCAACACCATCAGCAGTGCCACCCCGCCACCTACGGGCAGATGCCTCCAGAATCCTTCGCGCAAGCGTTCGCTATCGATGTTGAGCATCATCACCACAAACAGGAACAGCACCATCACCGCGCCAACGTAGACCAGCACCAGAGCAATCGCAAGAAACTCGGCGTCGAGCATCAACCATAAGCCGGAAGCCGTAAAAAAAGCCAACACCAGAAACAGGGCGGCGTGCACCGGGTTGCGGGCCGTCACCACCCCGCCGGCGGCGCCGACCAACAGCAGCGCAAAAGCCATGAACAACAGGAAAGGGGATTCAAGCACGGGCATCATCCTTATCGGTAGGGAGCGTCTTCGCTCCGGTCGGCGGCAATCTGGGCCTCGTAGCGGTCACCTACGGCCAGCAGTTTTTCCTTGGTCATCAACAGGTCTCCCCGCTGTTCGCCATGATATTCAAATATTCGTGTTTCCACGATCGAATCCACGGGACAGGATTCTTCGCAGAAACCGCAGAAAATGCATTTGCTCAAATCGATATCGTAGCGCGTGGTACGCCGCGTGCCATCTTCCCGCTGCTCTGACTCGATGGTGATCGCCATGGCGGGGCATACAGCTTCACAAAGCTTGCAAGCAATGCATCGCTCTTCCCCATTCGGGTAACGACGCAGGGCGTGCAACCCACGAAAACGAGGCGACTGAGGGGTTTTTTCCTCAGGGTACTGAACCGTGATCTTGGGTGCAAAAAAATGCCGCCCCGTGATGCTCATCCCCTTCAAAAGCTCGGTCAGCGTCCAATTTTTGGCAAATGTCTTCAAATCGGCCATGATGCTCTCCTCAATGGAACCAGAGGGTTAGAATGGGCAATCCCCGCAAGGGAGCCTGCATGAGCAATCCCACGATCACCAGCCAGATCAAGGTCACCGGAATAAAGACTTTCCAACCCAAGCGCATGATCTGGTCATACCGATATCGGGGGAAAGTGGCACGGAACCAGAGGAACAAAAACAGGATGAAGCTCATTTTGGCGAACAGCCAAAGGATGCTGTCCGGCAAAAACGGCAATGGGGATAACCAGCCTCCCATGAACATGATCGAGGTCAACGCGGCAATCAGGATCATGTTGGCGTATTCCGCCAGAAAAAATATCGCAAACGCCATACCCGAGTATTCCACGTGGAATCCTGCCACGATTTCGGATTCACCCTCTGCCACGTCGAAGGGCGCCCGATTGGTTTCGGCGGTTCCTGCAATGACGTAAATGACAAACATCGGGAAGAGCGGAATCCAGTTCCATTGCAGAAACCCCAGCGAGCCCTGCTGTGCATTGACGATATCGATCAGGTTCAGGCTATGGGACATCATCAATACCGTTACCAGGGCAAAACCCATGGCAATTTCATAGCTGACGATCTGCGCGGCCGAACGCAAGGCCCCGAGGAAGGCATATTTGGAGTTCGAGGCCCACCCCGCCAGCACCACTCCATAAACTCCCATGGAGGTAATGGCCATGATATACAACAGACCAGCATCGACATTGGCCAGAACCAGATTCGGCGTAAAAGGCACGACAGCCCAGGCCGCCAGAGCCGGCATGATGGCCAGCACGGGGGCTAACACAAAAAGAAACTTGTTGGCGCCACTGGGCACGATGATTTCTTTCATCAGCAGCTTGATGCCATCGGCAATGGGCTGCAGCAGACCCCGTGGGCCCACGCGGTTGGGTCCGATGCGAATCTGCATGTAGCCGATCACCTTGCGTTCAGCCAAGGTCAGGTAGGCCACAGCCCCCATCATCGGCGCCACAATGGCGATAATTTTAGCCAATGTCCAAACCAGGGGCCAGAGAGGGCCGAAGAAGGCTTGCAGACTTTCCATCATACCCCCTCCAGCGTAACCCAACCCATGGCATCACCCAAGTGTGCTGTCTGTGGCACCGCTGCAGGCACCATGACACAACCGGGGGCCATGGCTTCGTCAATCCTGACGGGCAGTTCCACACTGCCATCGCCTTGTCGCACTCGAATCGTGGCACCTTCCTCAACGCCCACCGTTTGAGCTTGCTGAGGATGCATGACAACACCGATGTCCGAACCCAACTGGGTCGCTTGCAGGGCTGTCGCACGTCGAACCAAGGGATCGGCGTGATAACACAGCACCTGTCCCAGGCGTTCCAAGGTGCCCAGCGAAGCTCGCACCTTGAGAGGCGGGGGCTGCGTCAAGCCGTTATTAAGAGCTTCACGCACCATCTGTTCCATATCCGGAGAAATTTCCATGCGCACGTTCTCGATGGATTCGTGATCAAACCCCGGACAGTCCATCAGATTGCCCAATACACGCCAGACTTTCCATGCCGGACGCGCCTCGCCTCGTGGCGCAACGACCCCGCGAAAAGATTGGGTTCTTCCCTCCATACTGACGTAGGTCCCTGCCGTTTCCGTGAATGGCGCAATCGGCAACATGACCGTGGCCCAGCTTTCCGCATCCCCCTTGAAGGCCGTCATGGCCACGACGGTTTGCGCTTGACGCAAAGCCTTCAACGCCAAGGCCGGATCGGCACAATCCAGTTCCGGCTCAACCCCCATCAGCACGTAGGCACGCCGCGGCTGACGGCATTGCGCCATGGCATCCAGTCCAACCGACGCATGGACATGGAAAGGTCCGAGACGAGGCAAAGCACCCGCCACCGAAGCACCAACGGTATTGGCCGCTGCCCCCATTTGCCCGAAGGGCTGTCCTGTCATCTCGGCCAGTACCTGAGCAATACGGTACAGCGTCCCATAGGCCGCATGCTGCTCTGCCTGTTGGCCCAAAACCACGGCACCACGACCGGGCTCGGCCAGCAAATGATCGGCTATGGTGAACGCTTTCGCGGAAGGCGTGGTCAGCAGCGCCTGCAGATCATCCGGAACGGGCTTACCGCTGCGCTGCGCCACGGCACTCAATACATCGCCCAACAGAGTAGGCCAATCGCTGGGTTTGCCCAG
>JAJYQG010000002.1 GCA_021794775.1 Pseudomonadota bacterium | reverse complement strand
AGATCGAATTTCGTGTGACAGCACGGTGACGATGGTGCAGGCTTCTTCGCCGAGCGGCATGTCCACCAAGCGGTATAGGCGACGTTCATCTTCGTAGCGCAGGGGTAAGTGCAGTACCAGGTCGAATGCGCGCTGGATTCCCAGCGAGTGAAGGCGTGTCAGCAGTTTGGGCGAAGTCGTCAGTTGCGCGGCGGGTGTGTTCGGTGGAAGGCGTATCATGATCCGCTTCGAGTGAACCAGGATTCGGCCTGGGACAGGGCTTCAGGGGTCCCCAGAAGAATCAGGATATCTCCAGCTTCAAGCCGCGTGTCTGGATCGGGGCGGAGACCCTGGATGCCTTTTCGGCGTAGCATGGTGAGTTCGGTGCCCCAATTGCTCAAGGGCAGTTCACCCACCATTCTGCCGCAAGCGCGATCGGACTTTGTGACGGTCAGTGGCTGAAGGCGTGGTTGATCGGGGCGCATGGATTCCGTGCTATCGTCCGTGAGGCCAGGGAAAAATCCACGCATGAGTTGATAACGGGCAGCGCGAATCTGGCGAATGCGCTTGAGCACCCGTGCCAGAGGCGTGCCAAGCTCCAGAAGAGTATGGCTTGCCAGCATCAGCGATCCTTCCAGAATTTCTGGCACAACCTCCGCTGCCCCCGCTTCCTTGATGCGATCCAGATCCCCGTCATCGTGGGTTCGCACAATGACCGGTAGGTCGGGCTTGAGATTTCGTACCAAAGCGAGGATGGCCAGCGACAGGGCGGTATCTGAAAAGCTGATGATGAGCGCCGATGCACGCTGAATACCGGCCGCAATGAGCACTTCCTCCCGTCCGGCATCACCGAACACCACGGTTTCTCCCGCGTCTGAGCCTGCCCGTACGCGTTGGGGATCGCGGTCAAGGGCGATGACCGTGATGCCCTCCTGTTCCAGCAGGCGTGCCACATTTTGCCCGCTGCGTCCGTAACCGCACACGATGACATGGCGTTTGGTGCCGTAACTGCGCGCGGAAAGCTGGTGCAAGGCCACGGCTCTGAGCGCCCATTCGTCACGACACACGAAGAGCACGATACGGTCACTCATCATGATGATGAAAGGAGCTAGAACCATGCTGATCAGCATGGCGGCCAAAACGATCTGAAGGGGGGCTGTGGGGACCAGGTGCCAGGTATCGGCCTGGGACAGCAAAACGAAACCGAACTCTCCTGCTGGCGCCATGGCGAGCGCAGAGCGCCAAGCCACCGAATCCTGTTCACCCAACAGTCGAGCGGACAGGTAAGTGGCCAACCCTTTGAGGATGAGGAGCGAGAGCAAAACCAATACTACCCAGGGAAGCTCACGCGCCACCTCGTGCAGATTCAGCAACGTGCCGATGGTGATGAAGAAAAGGCCGAGCAGAACATCCCGGAAAGGCTTGATGTAGTCTTCCACTTGGTAACGGTAGTCGGTTTCGGCCAGCAAGACGCCAGACACAAAGGCTCCAAGGGCCAAGGAAAGGCCGGCCATTTGGGTAAGCCATGCGAGCAACAGGACAACCCAAAGAACATTGAGCAAAAACAGTTCCGAGGATTTCTGGCGTGCTACCCAGTGAAACCATGAACGCAACCAGCGCTTGCCGACGCCGAGCAGCAGGGCAAGCAACAAAACGGCCTTGAGACCGGCCTGTAACATGAGGGTGGGCCAGGCAATATGGGGCTGCGCCATGGCCGATACCAGGACCAGCAAAGGGACCACGGCCAGGTCCTGGAACAGCATCATGCCCATGATGCGTTTCCCATGGTCCGACTTGAGTTCGGCCCGTTCAGCCAGCAGACGGGAGATAATGGCCGTCGAGGATAGGGATAGGGTGCCGGCCATGACAATGTCCCCCTGTAAGGGCACGCCAGATTCATAGCCAAGACCCAGTACCAGCAGGAAGCAGATGCCCATTTGGGCGCTGCCCAGTCCAAATACCGTGCGTTGCATGGCGACAAGCTGGGGCAGGCTGAACTCCAGGCCGATGGTGAACATCAGAAACACCACGCCAAAATCGGCCAGGTTACGTGTGCCTTCACCGGGTGGAACCAGACCTGCGGCATGGGGGCCAATCAAGATGCCGGTCAGCAGGTATCCCAGCATGGCGGGCAAGCGAAGGGCGCGAAAAAGCGCCACATTGAGAGCGGCGAAAATCAGCAACAGCAGAATGAATTCCAGAGTGTTGGTCATGGCGGAGCAAAAAGGTCGGTCTGCTTTCGACCATGCCGTGTCGCGGCCCAATAGTCAAGAGATAGAGACTAAATCTCAACGATGCCCGTGGCGCTTGAGTATAATCGCCCTACCATGGTCAACTCACTCCATTCTCAGCCTGCGCCATTCGACAAAGACAGCTTGCTGGCATTTGCCCGGCAGGTTCTGGAAAACGAAGCTCTGGCGGTGTCACAGTTGTCGGAGCATCTGGACGAGCATTTCTTGGCAGCCCATGATTTGCTGCTTCATTGTCGCGGACGCATCGTCGTCAGCGGCATGGGCAAATCGGGCCATATTGGCGGTAAGATTGCCTCAACCTTGGCCAGCACGGGAAGTCCGGCGTTTTTCATGCACCCTGCCGAGGCCAGTCATGGTGATCTTGGCATGTTGCTGGCCGAGGATGTCCTGGTGGCGCTTTCCAACTCCGGTGAGAGTGAGGAGCTGTTGGCCATCGTTCCCCTCCTCAAACGTCGCGGCACAAAGGTACTGGCGGTGACAGGCAGTGCAGCTTCCCGTCTTGCCCGACTGGCCGATGTCCATCTTGAGGTGAGGGTGGAGCGCGAGGCCTGCCCCCATAATCTGGCTCCAACCAGTAGTACCACGGCCGTGCTGGCGTTGGGAGATGCCTTGGCCTTGTCGCTGCTGGAGGCGCGCGGGTTCTCCGCGGAAGATTTCGCCAGAACCCACCCTGGTGGGGCATTGGGACGCCGTCTGCTGTTGACGGTGGGCGATATCATGCATCGCGAAGCCCATGTTCCTCGGATACCGTTGTCGGCCACGGTTGCTGTGGCACTGGAAGAAATGTCACGCAAAGGCCTGGGCATGACGGCTGTGGTGGATGAAAAGGGTGGGTTGCATGGTGTGTTTACCGATGGAGACTTGCGCCGTGCCTTGGCTCAAGACGGACAGAATCTGATGATGGCTCCGGTTGCTGACTGGATGACGCGCCATCCCGTGGTGACCCATTCGGGTGAATTGGCGGCGAATGCGGCGGCCATCATGCAGGAAAAGCGCATTTTTGGCCTGTTTGTCGTGGACGAAGACGTATTGGTTGGGGCGTTCAACATGCACGATCTGTTGCGACGTGGCATTGTTTGACGAGGAGCGGGGATGGCAAAAGACTGGGGACAGCAGGCTCGCGGCATTCGTTTGGTGGCGCTGGACGTGGATGGAATTCTGACGTCAGGGGCTTTGACCTTCGATGCGGACGGTCGTGAATCCAAAACGTTCCATTCACGGGATGGCGTTGGCATCAAGTTGCTTCAGGAAGCGGGGCTGGAGGTGGCGCTGATCACGGGACGGCGGTCGCTGTTGGTCGACAAGCGCGCCGCAGAATTGGGTATCGTCGATGTTTTTCAGGGGGTTGCTGACAAAGTGGCGGTTGCTCAGCAGTTGTTGGATGAAAAGGAGATGTCGTGGCCCCAGTTGGCCTACATGGGGGACGATTTGCCAGATCTGGGGGTATTGCGCCGCGCCGGCTTGGCTTTTACCGTTCCAGAAGCGCCGCCTGAAATTCGTGCGGCCGCTCACTGGGTTACCGCTGAACCTGGGGGGCAGGGTGCGGTGCGCGCTGTGGCGGCATGGCTCTTGGAGGCTCGTGGAGACTGGCAAGCGGTGTTGCGGCGATGGGGAGGTTGATCCAGAATCTGGAGGCTTGGGCCCCGGTGGCGGTGGTGCTGTGGTTGGCCATGGTTACGGGATGGTTGTGGCGCGTGGTGGAGAGCAACAATCCGATGGATCTCGGCAAGCGACATGTGCCCGCTTTGATCATGGATCGCTTCTTTTCACAGCAGCTGGGTGAGCAAGGGCAAGT
>JAJYQG010000115.1 GCA_021794775.1 Pseudomonadota bacterium | reverse complement strand
CGCGCTCACCGGTACAGTGAAGCCATGCAGATTCAATGCCTGGATGAAAATGGCCAGTCACGGACCGTAGAGATGGGCTGTTATGGCATTGGGGTCAGCCGCATCGTGGCGGCCGCCATCGAACAGCATCACGACGAGAAAGGCATCTGTTTTCCTGGCGCCATGGCACCTTTTACCGTCAGCATCATCGCCATCGGATTGAACAAGTCCCCTTTGGTCCGCGACGCAGCAGAAGATCTGTATCGCAAGCTCTGCGCCCAAGGGGTCGATGTACTGTTCGACGACCGCGACGATCGCCTGGGCGTCATGCTGGCGGACCAGGAGCTGCTTGGCATCCCGCAGCGCATCATCATCGGAGAAAGAGGCTTGAAAAATGGTATGGTTGAGCTTCAGGGACGACGGGAAACCAGCCCTCAGCACGTAGTTCTGGAAACTCTCGACCGTACCTCGCTGGCACTGTAAGAGACCTACGCGGGGGCAGGCACCCCGCTGACCCGTCTTACCCCGTCAGCGGAACAACCCCCAGGCTTTGCCCAGCGTCACCATGATGCCCCACATCAACGGGACCGAAACCACCGCCCAAGCCAGCACCAGCTTCAGCGCACTTGACGATGGCACCATCCCATTAGCCCCTTGCTGTGCCGTCGTTGTCTGCGTCAGGGCTTTCTCATGCGCAAGACGACGTTCTTGCTCAAGTTCTCCCTCACTCATGAAATGCTTGGGATTCACGGGGCGCACCAACAGGTTGCACAACAACCCGAGCACCAGCATCGCAACCAGATAGGTCATGGTCTTGTCATAAAGTTGGGCCGTAGGCACACCTGCGGCCAGGTTGGCTTCCCGCAGGTAATTGACCACCACAGGACCAAGAATCCCCGCCGTCGACCAAGCGGTCAACAGACGACCATGAATGGCCCCCACCATCTGGGTTCCAAAGATATCCGCCAGATAAGCTGGCACGGTGGCAAAGCTGCCCCCATACATGGATAGAATGATGCAAAACGCCAGGACGAAGAGTGCCAGATGCCCCATATGCCCCAACGTCGTGGCGCTGCTGTACAACACGATACCCACCATGAAAAAGATGGCATAGGTGGTTTTACGCCCGATCCGATCCGACAGGGATGCCCAGAAAAAACGCCCCATGATGTTGAACAGCGACAACAATCCGGTAAAACCGCCGGCCACCACCGCAATGGCTTTTTTCTGATCCGGGGTCAAAGCATTGAACACCGTATCCGCGCCAATCAGTTTCCCCGCAAAAATCTCTTGTAAAAGGGGTGAAGACATGCCCAAAATCCCGATGCCCGCCGACACGTTCATCGTCAATACCATCCAGATCAGCCAGAACTGCGGGGTTTTCAATGCTTCTTTTACATGCACATGCCCCTGGGTAATCATGACGTTATGGCCTCTGGCCAGCGGGACCCAACCATGAGGACGCCAATCGGGGGCCGGCACACGGTAACCCAATGCCCCGCCCATCATGAACAGAAAGTACACGATCCCCAACACCACAAACGTTTGCCAAACCCCGGGACTGGATGCCCCTCGCCCGAAATGGTTCATTAAAAAAACCGCCAGCGGTGAACCAATCATTGCCCCGCCACCAAAGCCCATGATGGCCATCCCCGTTGCCATGCCACGCCGATCGGGAAACCATTTGACCAATGTGGAAACCGGAGAAATGTACCCCAAACCAAGGCCAATACCTCCTATCACGCCCGAGCCAAGCCATATCAACCACAATTGGTGCACCGCAATGCCCCAAGCCGAGATCAGCAACCCGCCCGCCCAGCAAAAGGCGGCGACAACTCCTGCCTTGCGGGGACCAGCATGCTCGAGCCATCCGCCAAACAAGGCTGCCGCCGATCCAAGAAAAATAAAAAACAGGGTGAATGTCCAGCCCAGACTGGAGACGCGCCAATCGCACTGAGTTGCGAACAATTCGGTCCAGATCGGGGTATTCTTGGCGCAAGGAATGCCCACCATTTTGGACAAAGGAAGCCAGAATACGGAAAAACCATAGGCCATGCCGATGCACAAATGGATGGCCAACGCAGCCGGTGGCACTAACCAACGATTGAATCCCGATGCCGCGTAGGTTCTTTCCTTATCCAGCCAAGCCATAACCTGCTCCTTGCCTACACCACCGTAACGGCCTCGCCAAAAGACAGGCGTTCGTCACGAGGAAATATTCCTGCCTCATCCGGATACCCAACATTCATCAGAAAGTTGACCTTCACACGAGTGCCCGGAAAAAATGTCTGCTCCACCAGGGTTGGATCAAACCCTGACATCGGCCCTACACTCAGCCCCAACGCTCGGGCCGCCATCAATAGGTAAGCACCTTGCAAGGTTCCGTTGCGAAAGGCGGTCAATCGCGCCAATTCGGCATCACCGGCATAGATAGGCTGTGCATCGTAACCTTTGAACAAACGTGGAAGATGCTGATAGAAATCGAGATCGTAGGCTACGATAACGGTCAAGGGCGCGGACTGGACTTGCGCCACATTCCCAGGGGACAATGCCGGCAAAAGGCGCTGCTTACCTTCGGGCGAGCGTACAAAAACAAAGCGGGCCGGCTGCCCGTTGAAGGCTGTCGGACCCCAGCAGGCCAGATCGTACATACGACGAACCGTCTCGTCATCGACGGGGCGAGATGTAAACGCGTGAACGGTACGCGCCTCCGTAAACAATTGCGCCAGTTCCCGCTCCTTCAATGCTTCGAATGCCATCGGTGCGCTCCAGAAATCCAGCCCCCAATGGGCCTTGGTTGCGGATTCATTGTCGCACAATTCCCGCCCCGCCCTGAAAAGTGGGCTTACTGGGTTGCCCCCGAAGGCAAAAAAGGATCGGCCAGAATATCCCCCATGGAAGCACCACCCAAAAAAACCTTCAGCCTTGCCGCTTCGACCATGGCAGGATGACCACAAAGGTAGATGCGATAACCCCCGAAGGAACCATGGTCGACCATGACGGCATCCAACGCCATCATGGTTCTTGCCGCAAGCGCCCGCGAAGCTTCCGTTTCTTGGTCCACACAGGGAACATAATGGAAATTGGCGTGACGCTCGGCCAAGCGTTGCAATTCCCGTTGGTAATATAGCCCTTCCACGGCATAGCTCCCATGATAGAGCCAGACATCTCCGGCGTGATGCTGTTCCAGGGCATCCCGCACAATGCCGTACAGAGGCGCAAGTCCGGAGCCCGTCCCCAACAGGATCAACGGCTGATCCGGGCGCACCGCTCCATAAACGCATTCGCCCGTAGGTTCCCCAACGCGAACCTCCGTGCCAGCCGTCAACTCATCGTGCACCCAGCCACTCAGCTGACCTCCGGGAATTTTGCGCACATGCAACTCCAGCGTATCTTCCAAACTCGGAACACTGGCCAAAGAATAGCAACGCGACAAACCATCCGGTCGATAGAGCCTTAAATATTGGCCGGCTCGATAGGTCAAGGGTTCTTCCGACTGTAACCGTAAAGCCAAAACCTCTCGATTGAGGGGGTGTTTGTCGATCACCCGTGCCCTGCGCGTCAGTCCTTCCATATCCGGCAGGGCCACCTTCATGTCTTGCTCCGGCCGGCAACGGCATGCCAGAAAAAAACCTTGCTCTTTCTTGATCGGGGATAATCCTTGCTGGGCATCCGAGGGAACCTGCCCCTCCACGACACGCATCAAACAGGACTGACAAACACCGGATCGACATCCGGAAGGCACCACCGCACCCTGCGCCTGAAGCGAATCCAGCAGGCTTTGTCCCCGATCACAAACATAGGTTTTACCCTTGAAACCGACTTCTGCCATGATGTCTTCGCTCCAAAAAAAACCCCATGGAGCACCTGGCCCCACGGGGACAAACCAACTTCATCAGTACGACAGAAAAGCGAACTTACTTGCCCAGAACATCGTTTCGCGTGGTTTCGGCAACCGCAGCAACCTGCCCAATCAGCTCGTCGGACACGCCCAACTCCTTGAGCGTCGCCCCAAGATTTTCCACCACAGCATCAAAATGGCTGTCATTCAA
>JAJYQG010000140.1 GCA_021794775.1 Pseudomonadota bacterium | reverse complement strand
TTCGCCCAGACCGATGCCAGCGCCCATTTCCATGGCACGTCCGAAGTTGGAATTGAGAAACCCTCCCAGCACACCGAAAAGGCCGCCCTGTTGGGGCTGCGGCGCATAGTTGGGGTCGGGGTAGCCGCCCGTGGCGACGGGAGGAGGCATGAACTGGGCCTGGTTTTGCCACAGGCCATGAATGGCTTGCAGGGTATTGCCCATTTGCTGCTGCTGTCCCTGGATCGCCAGGGCCATCTCGCGCAGATCGAGCAGCCATTCACGGGCTTCGGGGTGTCCCGCCTGGGCTGCGCTCTGCAGCTTGCCTGCCAGGGATTGCAACTGTTGTCCCAGTTGCTGGCTTTGCATCTGCAGTTGTTGGTATTGCTGGTCGACTGTCTGGATGTCCATGATGGAGAAAGCCTCGTACAAAACACGGGACCCTGATTCTAGCGCAGTTTCAAACCGTGCACGGAGAGAAGCGACAGGTCATGGTGGTGTTCCTGCGGGCAGGGGGCCACGGTCGGGTTAGGGTGACAGGGCATAGAAAACGCTGTTTTCGAACCCTTGTGGGGTGCCGTGGCGAGGGCTTGGGGTCAGCGCTGCGTGAGGGAGTCCACCGGACGGTGCTGAGTACGCCGTTGGGCGTGTCTCCGCCTCCGGTTTCTTTTTGGGAGGTTCATCATGAAATTGGCGATTAACATCATGACAGGGTTGGTGCGTACGGGCTATTGGGGAGGATGGGCGTTGGTGCGAAGCTGGAAGCGTCAGAAAACGGTGCTGCCTGACCGGACCAGCGCGCCTGAAATTCCCGGCGGAGCGGCGTTGGAGCAGGTTGCCGTCGCCGCAAGCAAGCCTGACGGTGTGAAGGATCTTCATGATCTGGCGCCCCATCTGGGTCAGCCCGTGATCCGCTATGGCGATGGGTTCAGTGTGGTCTGCCATTGTTACCCTGAAGAAGGCAGGGTGAAGCGCACGCTATGGTTCGATTACACCCGCTTGAGGCGTCGTTATGGTGCCTGGGTCGAGCGTCGTTTGCGGCTGCGGGCCGGTCATGCGGTGGAAAAACAGCAGGCCATGCCCTGTGTCGGACAGTTGCCGGTGCGGCCCTGGGGGCGGATCGAGTTGCCCGAGTCGGCGCTGACGTTCGTGTCGCTGCAGGATCAGGCCCTGATTCTCCTTCTGGAGCAAACGATGGAGGAAGCACGTCGCCTGATCGATGCCGAGGTGCCCGATGGGCTGTTGCACAAGAAACCTTGGCATCTGTTGCCCCCGGCACCCTTGGCCGAGCCGGTCGGTGACGTCGAGCGCAAGCGTCAGCGGGTCATCGATATGACCATGGCGGAGCTGACCCAGTTGGACGCCCGCCGCAAAAAACCCCTGGCGGAGACGGAGAGGGTGTATCCCGAACGGATCAAGGCCCCCGAAGTCAGGAAGTTCAGGGGAACCCTGGTGCGTACGGGGTTCGTCGAGCATGACCCGCCTTCGGGACGGAAATACCGAACGTTTTTTGCGGAAGTGCAGGACGAGGTTCAGGTGGTGCGTCATACGGGCAGCGATCTGCAACGGGCCTTGTTGCATGAAGGCATCGAAGAGGGGGACATGGTGGAAGTGTTTGCCATCGGACTGGTGCCCCTGGGTGGCGGTCGGGTCAAAAAGAAGATCTGGAGTGCCCGCAAAGTGTCATGACTCAACCGGGTGACCGGATTGGTTGATCGTCGCTTAGCCTCCTTATGGGAGGCTTTTTTTGTCGGTGGTTACGCGGGTTCTGGGATAGAATCCGCCACGGGGTATACGGGAGAGGATGCTACGGTGAAGTGGGGATTATGGCTGGCCCTGTTGTGGGTTGGGTATTGGCGTGCCGCTTGGGCCGCGCAGGTTGCGTTGAAGATCCATGCCTTATGGCTCCGTTTCATGCAGTTGCCGGGAGATGGGCTGGGCAGCGGGCGCTGGATTTGGGGGGCGCTGTTGCCGACCGGGGCGGCCGTGTTGCTGCAGCTGCTCATGGCGCGCTGGGGCGGGCTGGACTGGTTGCTGGATTTGGCGCTCCTATGGCCCTTCCTGGAGCTGCGCGGGGCCATCGATGTCTTGCGTCAGGGACGCAGCGACGTAGGGTCGTCCGCATTGGAGGAGCGCTTGGCTCAGGCGTGGTCGCGGGCCTTCGACGGGGTTTTCTGCGTGACCTTCTGGTTCCTCGTGTTGCCAGGTGCCAGCGGGGTGGTGCTGGTCAAAACGGTGGCGTGGTTGGCTGCTGCCGAGAACGATGACGGGGCGCGGCGCATCCGTGCCTGGATCGATTGGCTTCCTGCGCGGGTGCTGGCCTTGATGCTGGCCCTGGTCGGCAATTTTGAGGAAACGCTGTTTGCTTGGCGTGCCCAGCCTGTCGGGTCCGATGCCCGTGCTTTCATCGCCGCCGTTGCGCTGAGCGCGTTGGGCATTCCTGTCGATGGCCGTCACGAGGATGAAGCGCTGGAACTCGATGCCGACATCGGCCTGGGGGCCGAAGCCTTGTTATGGCGCACCCTCATTGTCTGGGGGGGGCTGGCGGCGCTGTTGACGGCGTTGCGGCTTTGATGGAGGGGAAGGCGCACGGCATTCGGTTTCGAGTTCGCGCAACATTCTCAGGCGCGCGGTGCGCCACGGGTGGTCCGCCACAAAGGCCTTGAGGGCGCAGCCGGGTTCTTCATCGTGATGGCAGTCGGGGAAGCGACAGAGGCCCTGCAGGGGAGAAAACTCGGGGAAGAAGGCGATCACGTCACGGGCGTCGAGATAACCCAGCCCGAATGCCTGGATGCCAGGGCTGTCCATCAGCCAACCGCCTTGCGCCAAAGGATAGGCGCGGGTACTGGTGGTGGTGTGGCAACCGCTGTCGAGGGCCTGTGAAATCGCCTGGGTGGCCGCCCGGGCTCCGGGCACGAGGGTGTTGAGCAACGTGGTTTTTCCCATGCCCGACTGCCCGACCATCAAGCTGTGGCGCTGACGCAGGTGATCCTGCAGGATGCTGGCGTCGTCGGCACAGAGCTGGATCAGGGGGTAGCCCAGGCTTTCCAGATACTGCAGGGCAGGAAGCCAAGCTTCTGTCGCCTGGGTCAGGTCGGCCTTGTTGAGAATCAGCAGCGGGGCGACATGGGCGGCTTCGGCCGCTACCAGGGTGCGGGAGACCAGAGCAAAGCTCGGGGTAGGTTCGCCGGCCGATACCACCATGACGCAGTCGACGTTGGCGGCAAGGAGCTTGTGACGCTTATGGTCAGCGCGCCAGAGCAGCGTGCGCCGGGGTTCTACGGCTTCGATAACCCCTTGACCGACGCCGAGTGGCTGAAAGAGCACCCGGTCACCGCAGGCAACGTCATGTTGTTTGCCGCGTCGGACACAGGTGAAGGTGCGTTCCTGGTCGCTGGGGTCGATGACCTCGTAATGTTGCCCAAAAGAACCCCGCACCCATCCCGACGACCAGGACGGTTTCATCGGACGAGGCCCGTGGTCGCGTGTATCATAGGGCCCCGTACGGCTTCGGGCTGAAAACGGTCATTCATGAGGGGAGCATTATGGCACAGGACAAGCAACATCTGGTATGGGTGGATATGGAGATGACCGGGCTCGATCCGGACCGCGATCGCATCATCGAGGTCGCTCTGGTGGTGACCAACACGGCGCTGGACGTGGTGGCGGAAGGCCCGGTCATGGTCATCCATCAGGCGCCGGAAATACTGGATGGCATGGACGACTGGAACAAGGCGACCCACGGACGTTCAGGACTCATCGAACGGATTCGCGCCTCGACATGGGGTGAAGCGGAGGCGGAAGAAACATTGCTGGCTTTCCTGCAGGATTGGGTTCCGGCGGGCGAATCGCCGATGTGCGGCAACTCGGTTTGTCAGGATCGGCGTTTCATGGCGCGCACCATGCCTCGTCTGGAGCGCTATTTCCATTACCGCAATCTGGATGTGAGCACCCTCAAGGAATTGGCGAAGCGCTGGAAACCGTCGATTCACAGCACGTTCAAGAAAGCCGGGAAGCATGAAGCATTGGCGGACATTCTTGAATCCATCGCCG
>JAJYQG010000149.1 GCA_021794775.1 Pseudomonadota bacterium | reverse complement strand
AAGACAACTTTTATGCAGCTCTCAACTCTGCTGTTTTCAGCGACGGTTCGTTTGTTTATATTCCGTCAGGTGTACGTTGTCCGATGGAATTGTCGACCTATTTTCGTATCAATGCCAAGAACACGGGCCAGTTTGAACGCACCTTGATCATCGCCGATAAGGGCGCAACGGTAAGCTATCTGGAAGGCTGTACGGCGCCCATGCGTGATGAAAATCAACTGCATGCTGCTGTGGTAGAACTGGTGGCGTTGGAAGACGCCAAGATCAAGTATTCTACGGTGCAAAATTGGTATCCCGGTGATAAAGAGGGGCGTGGGGGGATCTACAATTTTGTGACGAAGCGAGGCGATTGTCGCGGGGCTCGCGCCCATATTGCCTGGA
The DNA here is from genome assembly GCA_021794775.1 of Pseudomonadota bacterium. Classification (GTDB taxonomy): domain Bacteria; phylum Pseudomonadota; class Gammaproteobacteria; order Burkholderiales; family Ferrovaceae; genus Ferrovum. The sequence continues at coordinate 3,680 of JAJYQG010000149.1, read as the reverse complement.
CTCAGGTAGAAACCGGTTCGGCGATTACCTGGAAGTATCCCAGCGTCGTGTTGCGCGGCGATGATTCGGTGGGGGAGTTTTACTCGGTGGCGCTGACCAACCATCGCCAGCAAGCCGATACCGGCACCAAGATGATTCACATAGGGCGGAATACGCGCAGCACCATCGTGTCCAAAGGGATATCGGCCGGGCATGGACATCAAGCCTACCGCGGTTTGGTGCGGGTGGCACGTTCGGCCCAAGGCGCGCGCAACCATACCCAATGCGACTCGCTGCTGTTGGGTGACCGTTGTCAGGCGCACACCTATCCCTACATTGAGGTGCGGAATGACAGTGCGACGGTGGAACATGAGGCCTCGACTTCGCGCATCGGTGAAGATCAGCTGTTTTTCTGCCGTCAGCGTGGGTTGAGCGCCGAAGACGCTGTATCGATGATCGTCAATGGATTCTGCAAAGAAGTATTCAAGGAACTGCCCATGGAATTTGCGGTGGAAGCCCAGAAATTGTTGGGCGTCAGTTTGGAAGGCAGCGTGGGTTGATGGTGGGCCTGGTGCTTGCCGATCGATGATTGATAAAGGTTAATTATGTTACAAATTAGAGAATTGACAGCTTCTGTCGGAGACAAAACCATCCTGAAAGGGATCAACCTTACCGTCAATCCGGGTGATGTTCATGCGATCATGGGCCCCAATGGTTCAGGCAAGAGCACCTTGTCCAATGTATTGGCGGGGCGCGAAAATGTGACGGTAACGGGTGGCGATATGCTGTGGAAAGGCCGAGATCTGCGGGAGCTCGATATTGAAGAACGGGCACGCGATGGCATCTTTTTGGCCTTTCAGTACCCAGTGGAAATTCCCGGTGTAGGGAATGTCTACCTGCTCAAGGCGGCGCTTAATGCTCAGCGCAAACATCGGGGCTTGCCAGAATTGGATGCCATGGATTTTCTGGCCCTTGTCAAAGAAAAAATGAAACTCATGGAAATGCAGGAGTCGATGCTCTATCGCGCGGTTAATGAAGGCTTCTCCGGTGGCGAGAAAAAACGCAACGAGATTCTTCAGATGGCCATTCTTGAGCCCGATCTCGCCATTCTCGATGAAACCGATTCCGGACTGGACATCGATGCACTGAAAATCGTCTCCAACGGAGTCAACAGCTTGCGCAGTCCGAAGCGCTCGATGATCCTGGTCACCCATTATCAGCGGTTGCTGGACTACATCAAGCCCGATTTTGTGCATGTGCTGGCGGGCGGGCGTATCGTGCGGTCTGGAGGGGCCGAGTTGGCCCATGAACTGGAACGTGAGGGCTACGCTTGGGTAGGTGAAGCCGATGCCAACAAAGGCATGGCGGTCGTCGGATGAACGCTTATCTTGAATATTGTCGCGCGGCGTGGCAGCGTCAGGAGTTGGTTGACGGCAGCGCACTTGCCGAGGGTCGCAGGGCAGAATGGCGCCGTTTCGAAACCTTGGGCTGGCCAACGACGCGTCTCGAGCCGTGGAAATATACGACGTTGTCGGGTCTTGAGAAGCTGGATGGCCAACCAACCCAGACGCTTGCCGTTGAACGGGCAAAGCCCGCCGATCCGGCACCGGCGCACATGATCCGGGTTCGTTGGGTCGACGGCAAGGCTGACCGTAAGGGAAGCGATGTAACCCAGCTTCCGGCAGGGGTTACGGTGCGTTTCTGGTCTGACATGAGCGCGCAGGAACAGGCCCAATGCCATGCCCGTCTTGCCCCGGCCCGGGAATTGACCGCCTTGGGCGCGCTCAATGGTGCCTTGTTGTCCGAAGCAATCTGGATCAAGGTTGAGCGTGGGGTACAGATGACGGCACCACTGTACCTTGAGCATCAAGGGGGACAAACCCCCTCTTCTCATGTGGCACTGCTGGTGGAGATGGAGCCCCAGGCCGAGATGACGGTATGGGAACGTTGGCAGAGTCATGGAGACACAGCCTCCCATGTCAACATGGTGACGGCATTGCACCTCTCAGCTCAGGCCCGGTTGACATGGGTTAAAGTTCTTCAGGAAGGACAGCAGTCCTATCATACGGCCGCTGTTTGGGCAGGTTTGGCTCAGGCCAGTTGCTTGCAATGGTATCCGTTTGCGCTTTCAGGGGCTTTCGGAAGACACGACATTCGAGTCGCGCTGCAACAACCCCAGGCGGAATGTATCTTGCGCGGAGTTTATCGCGTGAACTCCAGGGAGTTGCAGGACTTCCATACCTCGATTGAGCATCAGGCCCCTCACTGCAGCAGCGAAGAATGTTTCAAGGGTGTGCTCGAAGGAACGGGCAAGGCTGTCTTTAACGGTCAGATCCGTGTTGCCCGCGATGCCCAAAAAACCCAGTCACGCCTTTCCAACCATAATTTGTTGTTGTCCGACAAGGCAGAAGTGAATACCAAGCCTGAGCTGGAAATCTTTGCCGACGATGTGCGCTGCAGCCATGGCACCACGGTAGGCCAGTTGGATGAGAACCAGTGGTTCTACCTGCGTTCCCGTGGTGTTGAGGCCGAGCAGGCCCGTCGCTTGTTGATTGGTGCTTTTACACGAGAAATCGGTGACGCCATCCCGAACCCTGAGATTCGTCAGGCTGTGGGATATTGTCTGGGTGAGGCGCACCAGGAGTTGGACTATGTTTGATCCTCAAATCTGGCGTGCTGAATTTCCTATCCTTGGTCGGAAGGTTCATGGCAAGCCACTGGTTTACTTGGACAATGCCGCCACTACGCAGAAGCCTTTGAGTGTTTTGGCGGCTGAGCAGCATTACTATCAGCAGCTGAATGCCAATATCCATCGTGGCGTGCACGCGCTGAGTCAGGAAGCCAGCGCATCCTTTGAGTTGGCGCGTGACAAGGTACGGGATTTTCTGGGTGCGGAGAAATCGGAAGAGATTGTTTTTACTCGAGGAGCCACGGAATCCATCAATCTGGTGGCTCAGACTTGGGGCCGAATCAACGTCAAGGAAGGCGATGAAATTCTGGTCAGCGCTATGGAGCACCATGCCAATATTGTGCCCTGGCAGATGCTATGCGCCATGAATGGGGCCCGACTCCGAGTCATTCCCATGGACGATCGTGGCGTGCTCCAACTCGATGACCTGGATACCCTCTTGACGCCACGTACGCGGTTGGTGGGGATCAATCTGGTCTCAAATGCTTTGGGAACCGTCAACCCTGTCGCCGAAATCATCGCCAGGGCCCATGCGCAGGGGGCCAAGGTTCTGGTGGATGGAGCACAGGCAGTTGCCCATATGGCCGTGAATGTTGCGCAGCTCGATTGTGATTTTTTTGTCTTCTCAGGTCATAAGCTGTATGGTCCCACCGGCATCGGGGTGCTTTACGGCAAGCGCGAGTTGTTGGAAAAGATGCCGCCCTACCAGGGCGGTGGAGATATGATTCTCCAGGTGTCCTTTGAGAAGAGTGTCTACAACCAGATTCCTTTCAAGTTTGAGGCAGGTACTCCGCATATTGCCGGAGCCATCGGGTTGGGAGCGGCCATCGATTTTGTTGGTTCGGTGGGTCTCGACAACATTGCGGCACACGAGGATAGACTGCTCCAGGAGGCCACGGCACTGGCTGAGCAGGTGCAAGGATTGAGAATTATCGGTACGGCACCTGGCAAAGCCAGTATCTTGTCTTTTGTCATGGATGGCATTCATCCCCATGATATCGGGACCATTCTG
>JAJYQG010000059.1 GCA_021794775.1 Pseudomonadota bacterium | reverse complement strand
TCTTCCACAGTCGATTCTGAAGTCGCGTCTCAAGCCTGAATATCGCATGCCTTCATTTGCCAGTTTGCCTGAAGATGAACGTCGAACCTTGGCTCAGTATCTGGCGTCTCTGCATGCCAAGGACTGGTATCTGGAAGAAACCAAAAAAAATGAGTATGAAAAATTGACGGGGAAGGACGATTACAAAAAATGAGCGGCTATATCGCAGCTGAGCGAGACAGCGGAAAATGGCTTCGAGGGTTCATCGGTTTGGGTGTTGCAACAGCCATCAACCATGCGGGCGACCGCGTGCTTGGTGTCACCATAGAGATCTTTACCTATCCCATACAGTACTTTTCCATGAGCTGGGTGCTGGACGTGTTTTTCGTTCCCTTGCTCGCCAATTTTGTCTTGGCCTTGATTTTCGGCAAAGGAAGCAAATGGTTGTGCTACCTGACGCCATTGATCGTGCGTGGTTTGAGTTATTACAATATTGCCGAAATCACAGGCCCCCCCAGCCATGGTCACCTTATTCCTATGGGTTGGTGGGGGTTCATGGTAATTCTTGCCATGGAGACGGGGATGGTTGGTGCGATTATAGGTGAATCCATCGTCAAACGAAATTACGGAAGAAAGCCTGTCGAGATGCTCTATGAAGAAAGACTTCAGCGCGAAGAAGAGCGTCGCGAAAAGATACGGCAGGCGCGCGCGCGTCGTGGACAATAATGGCATTCGGACCTAAAACCCCCGCTACGGCAGCGGACCGGCAACAACGTCGCAAGATTCTATCGGCTGTATTGGTGACTTGCATTGGTGTTGTGATGATTGGCAGCTCACTGCATGTGGTGCAGTTAGGAGCGGGGCGGATGGCTGACATGCGCAGTCTGGTTTCCTACAATCTCAAGGACGAAGCGGGTCATATTCGTGCGGCTGGCGAAGAGATCCAGTTGCATGAGCAACATGAAGAAGGTTTGGTGAAGGGAGGCTATTCCGTGGAAGCGGCAGAACAACTGCTTTCCCGCGAGCAATGGGAAGATCTTGCCACGATGGTCACCATTCCTGCCGGCCCTTTTACCATGGGAACCAGCCTTGATCGAGCCGATCCCCAGGATAAGCCGGAACATAAGGTTGACCTGCCTCAGTATGCGATCGATAAATACCCCGTTACCAATGCCCAATATGCACGGTTTGTGGCCGCGACAGGCCATCGTCCGCCCAGCAATTGGAAAAGTGGTCGAATTCCGGCTGGCATGGAACTTCATCCTGTGACTTTGGTGACTTGGTATGATGCCCAGGCTTATGCAAAATGGGCCCATAAGCGACTGCCTACCGAGGCTGAGTATGAAAAAGCCGGTAGAGGAGCCGATGGTCGACGCTGGCCTTGGGGAAATGCCATGGATCCCAAGCGGCTCAACACGTACTACACGGTCAATTCTACGACTCCAGTGACTGCCTATCCTGGTGGGGCAAGCCCCTACGGTGTTTTTGATCTATCCGGCAATGTGGATGAATGGACTGAGAGCGATTTTGCACCCTATCCTGGATCTGTGGCCCCTACCATCGTATTTTTGGGTAAGGTGGCGGTGCAGGACAGCGCACAGGACCGTAATCTTAAAATATCAGAGCAAAAGATTGTCAAACGCAGTTACAAAGTACTGCGAGGGGGCTCATGGAAAAGTGATCCTTTTTCAACATCCCTATTCCATCGTGACAATGCTTTTGCCAACATGACCTCCGATTTCTTCGGATTTCGATGCGCTTCCAACGTCGATGATGCGCACCACCCTCAACCTTGAGAGACCCATGAAACCGCTTCATTATTCGATATTGGCTGTTTTTTTGCTGGGCATGTCCCCTGGAGCCTGGGCCTTGGACAGCTATCGCTACTTGCATGTCACGGTCGATACGCCCTGGAATATTTTCATCTTTTTGCTGATGGCCGTCTTTGCTCCCTTCATTTTGATGGCCGTGCTGGCTTGGTATTTTTCCTTCAAGAAAAAAAGCGAACCTACGGCAGATGTCGAAGCTCAGCATGAGGACCGACCATGATTTTCATGCGCTTGCTGGTTAAGATGGCGAATAGGCTGTTGCTGATGGGGTTCTTGCTCAGTGTTCCGGCATTGTCTATGGCTGCGGATTCTACCGATGCACGAAATGTGAACGGCATCCAGATGATGGAGGTTTTTCAGAAAGATCAGGGGCCTCGAGATGATGGCGTGACTCCGGTGAATGACCATAAGAAGAAACTGGTGATGTTCATCATGGGCATTCCGCTGATCGTGCTTGTGCTGGTCACGGGTGCGGTAGGTATCGGTATGGGCATCTATGGGAAGCCCTGGTTTGTCCAGCATATGATCCTTGCTGGATTGACCATGACGTTGGCCTTGGTCCATGCAGTGGTTGGAGTGGCTTGGTTCTATCCATTTTGATTGCTCTTTTTCTACGTTTCCTTTACGGATTATCGGGTGTTCTGGGACTTTCCTATGAAGTCCTCTGGGTAAGACTTGAATCATTGCAGTTTGGCCTGAGTGTTTTTGCCGTTGTGGTGACGGTGGCCGCTTTTATGACTGGGCTCGGATCAGGAGCCTGGTTGGCTTTGCGCTGGATACCGCGCCGCCCCTGGCGTTGGTTGGCATTGCTGGATGCTTCTGTGGCCTTGTATTCTCTGGTTCTGCCCGAACTTGTTCATCAGCAAGAGTGGGTGCTGATGCATTGGGGAGCTTTGCAAGGTGTCCAAATGTGGCATTTGGCGCTAATCCTATGTTCTTTTCTCTCGCTGACATTGCCCGCCATTCCGATGGGAGCCAGCCTGCCGCTGGTGTTGCATGGGTTGCCACAAGCCTTGCGTAACGACAAAAGCTTGGGCCAGTTTTATGGCGTCAACACGTTGGGGGCTGTGTTCGGCGCTTTGCTCCCTCTATTGCTGTTGCCTCTGGTCGGGTGGGGATCGGCTTTGCGTGCTGTGGCCGTTTTGGGTTTGTTGCTGGCGTTGGGCTGGTGGTGGGTGGACAGCCGCGCGCCTGGACTGCGGGACCCGGGACGGCATGAGGCTGAACGTTGGCCGGGGTCAAGGCTGTTGGTTGGGTATGCCATTCTCGGGGCGTCCAGCTTGTCGCTGGAAGTAGCTTGGACAAGGCTCTTCGGGTTGCTGTTTTTGCGTACCGAATATGTCCTGGGCATGATATTGGCCAGTTTTCTGCTTGGCATTGGACTCGGCAGCTTGGCTGGATCCCGCTGGCCACTGGAGCCGGTGCGCCGTTGGCTGCCCTGGTTGACGACAGGCTCGATTCTGATGGGCTTGGCTGTTTTTCCCTGGGTGGCAGCCTGGGCAGAGATTCCTCATGGACAAAGTTTGCTCGAAGCGCTGGTTTTGCAGGGTCTGGTCTTGTTGCTGATGACTTTGCCGGTCACTTTTGTGCTGGGCTTATGGTTTCCTTTGCTGGGCAGGGAAGCCACGCTTCTGGGTGGGGTTTCCCTGTATGCGGCCAATGCGCTCGGTGGGGCAGTGGGAGCCTTGTTGACGGGGTTTCTCCTGATCCCTTGGTTGGGAACCAGTGGTACTTTGGTGCTGAGTGCCTGGGTTATGTTGTTGACCAGCACCGCATGGTCGGGCAAGTGGCGCTTGGGACATCTTGCCGGTTTTATCGGGATGGTGCTTTTGGGTGTGTCCGTATGGGCCTTTCCATCGGCTGCTCGTTTGCTTCCTCAAACCTTGGCTGGAGCCAAGGATATGTTCCGCTACGAAGATGCGGTTGCCATGACCGAGGTGGTCGAGCAATCGGACGGGCAAAGACTGCTACTGACCGACTTGCAACGCCACGATGCTTCGACGGAGTCTACGGCAGCTTTTGTTCAGAAAAACCAGGGGCGCTTGCCGCTGTTGTTGCAAGCGGACCCGAAACGGGTATTGTTTCTTGGGCTGGGAACAGGATTATCGCTGGCAGGAAGCGCGCCATATCCGCAGTTGGAGCGGGTCGCCGTAGAGCTATCCCAGGGGGCGATCGAGGCGGCGCAACGTTATTTTTCTGTGATGGATCAGGGTGTGTTGAACGAGTCGGAGGTGGTGCGTGATGATGCGCGGCATAGA
>JAJYQG010000171.1 GCA_021794775.1 Pseudomonadota bacterium | reverse complement strand
TATCCCGCACGTTTATCGGGCGGTGCCAGATCGGCTGCCAGCGCCATCAAATGAGCTTTGGTGCTTTTGGCCTGATAAAAACTCCACTGATCGCTGGCGCGGGCTTTGTAGAGCACGGCTTCGTTTTTGTGCATCAACGCTTCAATCTGGGCACTGCCACCGAGATAGCTCACCACCGCACCCACAGCAGCCAGAACAGCGGTGAAAATGGCCACTTGCTGTGCCAGTTCCACATGATGCTGCTTGCCATGACCCTGTGCCGCATGCTCCAACTCATGTTCATGAGCACCATGAACGTGAAACTCTTCTTCCATCACTCCTCCTGAATACGCTGACGCCGCGCGCGCACCGCTTCACCCAGCTGCGCCAGAACCGGCAAGGTTTCAGCAAACGACAAGCAGGCATCGGTGATGCTCTGACCGTAACGCAACGGCTTGCCGGGGAGCAAATCCTGACGCCCGGCTTCCAGATGGCTTTCGATCATGACACCCATGATACGCCGGTCGCCTCCCTGAACCTGGGCAGCAACATCTGACCCAACGAGCGCCTGGTTCTCGGCTTTTTTGGCACTGTTGGCGTGGCTGAAATCGATCATCAAACGTGCTGCCAATCCTTCACGCGCCAGCTCTTGAGCAGCAGACTCAACAAAGCGGGCCTGATAATTCGGTGTCTTGCCACCACGTAAAATGACATGACAATCTTCATTGCCACGGGTCGCCACGATCGCCGAACGCCCGGCTTTGGTCACCGACAGAAAATGGTGGGGTTGCTGTGCTGCGCGAATGGCGTCAATGGCGATACGCAAGTTGCCGTCGGTGCCGTTCTTGAAACCGACGGGGCAGGAAAGCCCGGAAGCCAATTCACGATGCACCTGACTCTCGGTGGTGCGCGCACCGATAGCACCCCAGCTGATCAAGTCCGCCACATACTGCGGCGTGATCAGATCGAGAAACTCAGTTGCCGCTGGTACACCCAGTTCGTTGACAGCCAACAAAAGCCGACGCGCCACGCGCAGGCCATCGTTGATGCGAAAACTGCCATCGAGCTCGGGATCATTGATCAGGCCTTTCCAACCCACTGTGGTTCGAGGTTTTTCAAAATACACGCGCATGACAACGATCAATTCGTCGGCCCAACGCGTCCGTTCCTCCGCAAGACGACCGGCATAATCCAAAGCCGCTTGGGTGTCGTGGATGGAACAAGGACCGACGATCACCAGCAAACGGTCATCGACTCCGTGCAATACGTCGTGAATCTGCTGGCGCGTCTCGAATACCCTCCGGGCAGCTGTTTCCGTCAACGGATACTCTTGCAACACCCGATTTGGCGTCACCAGCTCCTTGATCTCCCGAACCCGTACATCGTCGACCCGATGTTCACCCACGCCCTTGTCCATCCTAACCTGCCATTCAAAAGGGTTTATTTTACCAAATAGGCGGTCAGACTGTCCCCCCGACCGTAATGCCATCGATACGCAAGGTGGGTTGCCCCACCCCAACCGGCACACTCTGCCCTTCTTTGCCGCAAGTACCCACCCCAGGGTCCAGAGACAGATCGTTGCCCACCATGGAAACCCGCGTCAATACGTCCGGCCCATTGCCGATCAGGGTCGCCCCCTTGACGGGATACTGTCGCTTTCCGTTTTCCACCCACCAGGCTTCCGCCATGGAGAACACGAATTTGCCGCTGGTGATATCCACCTGTCCGCCGGCAAAATTCAACGCCAGAATGCCCCGGTCGATGGAAGCCACGATCTCTTCCGGGTCCATCGTCCCATTTCGCATGTACGTGTTGGTCATGCGCGGCAAAGGCAAATGGGCAAAGGATTCGCGACGACCATTGCCCGTCGGTGCCATGTTCATCAAACGGGCATTCATTTGATCCTGCAAATAGCCGCATAACACGCCATTCTCGATCAGCGTCGTGCATTGCCCCGGATGCCCCTCATCGTCCCACTGCAACGACCCGCGCCGCCCGCTCAGGGTACCGTCATCCACCACCGTCACATCGGCAGAAGCCACCTTCTGCCCCATCCGGCCGGCAAATGCCGAGGTACCCTTGCGATTGAAGTCGCCCTCCAGGCCATGACCGATGGCTTCGTGCAACAGGATACCGGGCCATCCTGCCCCCAGCACCACCGCCATCGTACCCGCTGGCGCAGGACGGGCTTCCAGGTTGGTCAAGGCCTGATGAACCGCCTGATGCGCGTAATCGCGCAAGATGTCGTCGCTAAAATAGCCGTAATCCCCTCGGACACCGCCCCCGGCAGACCCCTGTTCCCGCACCCCCCCTTGTTCGGCCACCACCTGCAACGAGACGCGCACCAAGGGACGCACATCGGCCCGCATACGTCCATCGCTGGCCACCACCAACATCACTTCATGCTCTCCGGCCAACGAGGCCATCACCTGCACCACCCGCGGATCCATGGCCCGCGCCAGCGCTTCCAGACGTTCCAGCAAACGCACCTTGGCGTCATCGGAGAGCGACAGCAGCGGATCAAAACCCGGATACAGGAGATCTCTTTGACGCATCCCCGCCGTCAGCAAGGGAACCGTCGCCTGCTGACCGGAACGCCCGATGGCCCGGGTCGCCAAAGCAGCCTGATGCAATGCCTCACGATGAATGTCATCGGAATAGGCAAACGCGGTCCGCTCACCGCTGATGGCCCGTACCCCCACCCCCTGTTCGATGTGAAACGCCCCGGATTTGACCACCCCTTCCTCCAGACTCCAGCCCTCGGAACGGGTTGCCTGAAAATAGAGGTCGGCGTAATCCACGTGATGGGTCATCATGGTGCCCAAGGTACGCGACAGATCCGCTTCCGAAAGCCCGAAAGGGCTCAGCAGCATCGTTTTGGCCAGCTCCAGTTCAGCGCCCATGAGCTTGCCCCTTGAGACGCACATCGATCGCTTTCCCGGCACCACGACCATCAACGCCGATCCGACGCTGCGACAAGGCCGGCAGTTGACCGCGCAAACTGGCTTGATGCACGGGATTAACCCCGGCGATGACCACACCAGACCCTCGAGGCAACTGATCCAGCACCACCCCCCAGGGGTCGACGATCATGCTTGAGCCGTGGGTTTCGCGGCCGTTCATATGATAACCACCCTGGGCCGGCGCTACCACATAGGCCTGATTTTCAATGGCACGGGCACGCACCAGCGTTTCCCAATGGGCACGTCCCGTGGTCTCCGTAAAAGCAGAAGGAATAAAGATCATGTCCACAATCCCCATGGCTCGGTACAATTCAGGAAATCTCAAGTCGTAACAAACCGACAGACCAAGACGCCCGAACGGGGTATCCACCACCACCACTTCATCTCCTGCTTCAATGGTGCGGGACTCATCGTACTGCTCGCCGCCACGCTGAAAACTGAAGAGGTGAATCTTGTCGTAGCGCGCCACACAATGTCCGTCGCTGTCGTAGAGCATACAACTGTTGCGTATCCTGTCAGGATCATGGCCTTTCAGCGGTAGCGAACCGCCCACGATCCAAACCCCGAAACGCCGTGCCGTGCGCGCCAGAAACTCCTGGATCGGCCCCTTGCCGAAGGGCTCGGCAATCGCCAGCTTATCCGTGTCGCGCATGCCCATCAAAGCAAAAAACTCGGGCAACGCCACCAGCGAAGCCCCTGCATCTGCCGCGTGACGAATCAAACGTTCGGCTTCCAGAAGATTCGCATCCACCTGCGGCCCGGAGGCCATTTGCAATGCCGCCACGCGAAAACTGCCAGGCAACGGACGTGCCTTGCCAAACCCAGAATCCGCCCCGCCACCATCCTTCACTTGCCTCATATCACTCCTCAGTTTTATCACCGATTCCCGTCAGGGACGATGCACGGCCTGAATATCGGGTTCATCCCAAGGCCCATGAATAACGTACTCGTAGGCCAGCGCCTTGTCAAAAGGATTGCCCAGAATTTTCTGCACCACCCATGAAGCGGCCCCCACCACAGGCCCGCCCACCACAGCCGACGCCAACGCCACGCTGTCACCCAACGCGGGCTCGACGCGGGCCGTAAGATCGGTGGTTTCCTGCCCCAAATCCACCTCACCCTTGATTTTAACCTT
>JAJYQG010000212.1 GCA_021794775.1 Pseudomonadota bacterium | reverse complement strand
GCGGCTCTTTGTTTCTGTCGCGCGGGACCAAAAGCCCGTCAACCCAACTCCGCCATTCGCCGCAATGGCAATCCTTGAACTCGCGATCAATCTTGATCGGGCAAAGCATCCCCTTGGCAATGTCCTTTTCCTTTCGGAAACGGCGATTCAGCGAGTTCGAGCAAGCCACCGCATCGCGCAAAACCCGCATCCTCAACGCGCCGATTTTCTCGCCGTAACGGAGAAAGACGACAGAGTCCAACCCGGCACTCGCTTCGACGCCGGACGGCAGGTTGACCGGACAACGCCAGAGCAAATGCTGGCTCTTCGCGTTACAAACCGACATCAGGTAAGGTTCGTCTTGGGGAAGGTTGAGTAGGCACCATGCGCGCTGCGCATCGGAATTCATGGCCCACGAACGGGTGGGGGTCACCATCGCGTTTTTGGCAAGGAAAATGCTGCTGTTTGAAAGCATGGTCGTGCAATGGCCGCACAAGACCCCGTTGACATCGCCGGTGTAACCCTTCCACCAGTTCATGAAAGTCTTTGTGAAACCGCTTTTGGCCGGTTCGCAAACGTCGCCTTCGTGCATCTTGGAACCACAAAGGACGCAATGCTGTTGCCGCGAATCGCGCTCGATGGAGTGCCAGATCTCGGAACCAGACGGATCAAGCCGCGCAGAAGAACAGGCGACGGCAGACGGGTTGTAGCGATGCAATGAATTCATGGGAAACCTCTTTCGTTATTTTGACGACAAACCGAAACGCATTACTAATTATACCGAACTCCGTAACGCGATGTCAATATGTTTTTGAACTTTACGGGGTAATTTTCAGAGAGCGGTCAATTATGGTCGGTTGCGGTTAGTTGCGAATGGTTTTGCTGCGCGTTTTTGTGGGAGACGGGGATGCCGCCTCTGCCGACGCTGTAGGTCGCAAAGCGGTGGCCGATGACTTCTAAGCCGCCTGTGCGGCGGATAACTTTACCTGTCATCTGTGTAGGTCTTGGGTATTCTTCTAAGCCGCCTGCGTGGCGGATAACTTATTACAACGATTCGGGCCGATGGTCTACCCCTTCTAAGCCGCCTGTCGCCCGGCACTTATGGGTGCGCAAAGCGACGGCGGGAACATTCCAAACCAAGCGCCAGCGCACAGGGCATGTACCGGGTTCGAGTCTTCCAATCCGCCTGCCGCCTGGACCAATGGGGGCGCAGAGCGTCGGCGGGTAACGAGAAAACCAGGGTTTCGTCTTGCACTGACCAATTTCCAAGCCGCCTGTGCGGCGGATAGCCAACAAACGTCCGGCAGCACGTCTTTGCGCCTCTTCTAAGCCGCCGCGAGGCGGATAACGCTTCTGGATGGCAATTAAAGGTTGTGGATCACTTCTAAGCCGCCTGTGCGGCAGGTAACACCCAGACCGGGGAATCCTCAGCGGTTACAGCTCTTCTAAGCCGCCTGTGCGGCGGATAACGCTTGGCAGGCTTGTTCGTCAATCCCCCGGAACTTCTAAGCCGCCTGTGCGGCGGATAACCGGCCGATTCGAGCGGCAAGACCCTTTTTTCCATTCTAAGCCGCCTGTGCGGCGGATAACGGCGAAATTCGCGGGGCCTGACCAACGATTGACTTCTAAGCCGCCTGCGCGGCGGATAACTTTTGCCCAATGCCCTCAGATGAAGAGCCGATCTTCTAAGCCGCCTGTGTGGCGGATAACTATCCGTTTCGGCGAACGGGCGTAGAGCGTCGCTTCTAAGCCACCTGTGCGGCGGATAATCTTCCCCTTTTTTGACCGGAATCTTCTAAGCCGCCTGCGCGGCGGATAACCCCTCCGATGATCCGGGGATGGTCATGGTCAACTTCTAAGCCGCCTGCGCGGCGGATAACGGAAACCGCTTGGCGTTGGTGGTTTTTCCAACCCTTCTAAGCCGCCTGCGCGGCGGATAACCGGTTTGATCCTGATTTTATCCTGGCCCTGGCCTTCTAAGCCGCCTGCGCGGCGGATAACTGCAAATTATTTTCGGAAACTCTTGACAAAACAGCATCTTACCAGAATTCAGGCGGAAACACCTTCGTTCTGGACGCGTTTTTCAACCGTATGATTGTTAAAGAACTTTTCTTTACTGAGTTTTCGAAGGTCGGTCAAGGCCGATGACCGAAACGCCCTCAATAAAACCTAACCGCCGGTTACGAACCGCTTGATGCCTGTTTTTCCTGCTCGAAGTGCTGGTGGATGATGGCGGTAACGAAGTTGATGAGATCAACGTCTTTGGAGACGATGTACCCATCCGCCTGCCGGATTTCTCCTGTACCTTTGTTTTGAATGGTGAGTCGGATGTCTCTGGAGTAATTGATGTCATCCGCTTGGTTGTCGTCATGAGCCTTGCGGTCATCTTGGGCTTTGCGCATGATGGCAGCCAAGGCTGCGTTCGTTTGTTTGTTGCGCTCGGCGGCCTCGGCGGCGTGTCGCGTTTTCTTTTCAGTAACCTCCATCGCCCATAACTCAGAAAAAATAAGCACGAGGACGGACGAAACCTCCCAACCGCGATCGGCTGAAGCAATGAGGATTGGCGATATGACGATCTGGGCCAGAAAAGCGATCATAAATGGATACTTGTTGAATACCTTGATGATTTCAAACATTGTCGCCTCCAAGCATGGTTTCCATGGTCAATCTTTTTTGCGGATACGCGGCATTCTCGTTCAGAAACACCGCCGCATTGCCGGCAAACCCCTGATCGTTGATGCGCGCATCGAGCAGAAAAATCCTGCGGTTCTTCGGCAGGTCGTCGCTTCTGACCAATCTTCCGATCCCCTGCCGGTAGAGCATGACCGCACTTAACAACTCGCTGCTCCAGCCGCCGTATTTGGCCACTCTGGTTTCATGCGTTGCGGTTCGGTTCTGCTTGAAAGGAAGCCGCGTGATCACCAAATCGGTCAACAGATTAATCCCGCTACCAGAACCGCCGACATCAAGCCCGGTCCAGGCCGCACCAACCGCCAGCCAAATCGTCTTTCCATTTTTGGACTTGGAGAGAAATTCGTCGCGTTGAACAGCAATGCTGGTGCCGCGCCTCGCAATCACCAAACGCTCCGCGCCGTGCTCCGGCAGAAGCAATTTCTCAAGACCGGCGACAGTCGAGTACGCGGTGCACAAAACCAGCACGCCTCCCCATGAGGTCTGATAAATTCCCTTTGGCCCCGCAATGATTGACGCAAGCTCTTCAAACCACATTGCTTCCGTCCGGACCCCCGCCTCGACGCCGGCATTTTTCGGACGATAAATCGGCGGGTATAACCAGCGGTCCGCAGCCGTCTTCTGGTGCGGCGTCCACAACCCAACAACAGGCTCCGTAACCCATGCGGGACGAACCGGGCGATACTCTGCGGCCCTGTGGTGCGGGACGTTCAACAAAGCGCGATAGGACGCTGCAGAAGCAATGCCTGAGTTCTTCGAGAAGTAGAGGGTCGCAGAAACACATGCCGCCCCGCGATCAACCAACCCCCACAGGTAAGCCAGTTCCGTGGCGACGCTCTTGCGCCCAACCGAAAGGCTCGGGTAATGACGCACCGGCGAGAACGACATGACCCGGCGAATCGTCGTGTCATCTTCCTCCTGGGCGGCAAGATTGATCGCATCAATCATGCGCTCAAATGTTTCAAGAACCCGAGCGGGAATCGTTTTCTTCTTTTTCTTCGAAATCGAAAGGTCGGCAACCATCTTGCGCAACAAAGCACGCGCCGTTTCAGCAACCCCGTCGCGCGACAAATCAAGCGCATCGCCAATCTCGTCCTTTTCCTCTTCGGCCAACTTTGACAACTCGCGAAGAACGCCAATGGCTCCCTTAACGTCTTTTGCCGAAATCGCCTTCATGGCGGACAGTTTCCTCAGCGTGCCAACAAACGAAAGCAGCGAAAGGTTGTGGCAAAGCGCGTTGGCGATATTGGCTTCAAGCAGATGAGCCTCGTCTGCAACCAGCGAACGATACTTCGGGATATGCCCGGCTCCATCCTCAACAGCCAGTTGCGCAAATCCAGCTACCGCCCTGTGAATGGCCTCGGACTTTTCCTTGGCCTCTTCCTTTTTCTTGCCGCGCGCATCCTTGTAGAGC
>JAJYQG010000196.1 GCA_021794775.1 Pseudomonadota bacterium | reverse complement strand
GGGTAAACGGCTGCGTTTTCCACACAGATCTGCACGCGTCCAGAAACGCCACGGCAGACGCCTTTTTCGACCAAGGGAAAACAACCTTCGCCTTGTTCTTCGCACTCTTCGCGGCTTCGGCCAAGGCCCTCTGCTTCATCATCGCAGCATGGTGCGCGATCATTTCCTTCTCCGCCTTGTTCTTGTGGTACAAGAAATAAGCCCCACCAGCAACCACCAGCGTCAATAAGCCAATTCCGGCATACAAAATCGGGTTCCCATCCAGACGCTCGAGTTTTGACAGACGACATTTGGTGTTTTTGTAATGCTCAACCACCATCAACAGCAAATCGTCAACAACCCCGGAAAACTCCGACCACTCGCCGATGTCCAAATGCGCCTCACGGCGCAATCCGACCGCATCCGCATCCCCGATGAAATCCCCGTCCGGCAGAATCTCGTGCTCACGAACTGCGATATACCAGAACAGGTCATCGCTCAACCGGTAAACACCCATCCACGGGCCTTCGTGCGCCTCGGCTACAACCGCCGCCAACGGAATCAACTTCCCAGGCTTGAATCCGTCAATAGGATTCATGAAAACCGACTGAAAACTGCCTGCTGGCGTGCTTCGCAACCCGCCCCACAAACCAAGACCGGCCCGCAATCCGGTTTCAAAAAGAGCCTTCCTGTCCGGCTTCGTCTCTTCATGCCGCCAGGAAAGCCCCGCAAGAAAAGACGTTTGAACCCCCTCGAACTTCAATACCTTCCCGCCAACAATTTCGACTTTTGACATTACGGCCCCATGTGAATGTTTTTGGGATGACGCCCCATTGTCACCAAATCAACCCCGCCCGAACCCACCGAAGAAACAACCCAACTCTCCCCCATGATCGTGACGGTCGAACCCTTGGCCACCGTCACCGGGCCGCCGTCCGACTGGATCTTGGCCGAGAACTTCCCGTCATATCCGCTGATCAACATCACCCCGGACACATCGGCTCCCGGCGGGAGGTCTGCGGCGGGCACGGGTTGGCCTTGCGCCCCACCATGCCCGCCCATGCGCCCACCACCAGGACCAGGAGGAACCGCCCCAGGCGGAAGCGAAGGAATGCCCATCGGGCCACCTGCCCCACCAGCCCCGCCATTATCCGCAGCGCGAATGTCCGACTTGAGTTTGGCAATTTCAGCCTGGGCCTTCAAAACCGCAACTTGCGATTGCAGAACGGACAGTTCCTCAGCCCCCGTCGGAATCGGCGCGCCATCGGCCGTTTGCGACGGAACATCAGAAGGGCTGCCTTGGTCAACAACTCCCTGACGACCGGCCGGGCCGGCAAAAGCAGCAGACGAAAAAGCCGCAGCAAGGAATACCGCAAGAACGGATTTTTGTTTCAGACCTGAAGGTTTATAAACCACAGACGCCTCCTATAAAAGTTTCGCGGTAATCACCACCGCAGTCATGTTGTCGTTCTTCTGGGTATCAACCCCACCCCCCAAATAAGGGTTCCCAGCCACACCAGTCCCGTTCTCCAGAGAACTGGCCCCGTGCTGACGATACCCGGTCAACACCAGCGTCTGCCCAGGCTTGATCCCAATCATCTGCTGCACTGTGAAAGAGGCTACGTCAGGCAACTGAATCGATGAACCACCAGTTGCCGAAGCTCCACTCCCTGTCGCGCCCGTGGTAAACGTCGTAAGCGAAAGCAGGTTAGAGATCGTGACGTTGAAGTTGATGAAAATCTTGTCGTCAATAACCTTCGGCAAGAACGACCCTGTAAACCCCGTCGTCACACTTCCGGGCTGCAGGGTCGTCATGTTCCCTACGTTGGCCGCAATCGTGGTCTGTGAAGAAGCCAGATAGTTCTGAACATTGGCCGACTGCAGGGCCAACATCTGTCCGTTCAACGTCACCCCGGACCGCGAAAACACCTGAGTAACATTCCCGAGCGTTGAGAGCGCCTGCACGGCCACATTAGTCCCCGACGCAGGGCCGCTCAAAATACTCGCCCCAAAAGCCATCGGGGTGCTCGATGACGTGACGTTCGGCAAAGACACACCAGCCACGTTCAAGGCCGCACCGCCAGAACCGCTGGATGCCACGTTAAAGGCTTTTTCGATAGCGTTCAGATTCAGCCCGTAGTTGTCTTCCTTGGTCACTTGGACGTTGTAAATATGAACGTCAATCGCAACCTGTTTGGTCAACAGCGCAGACATGGTTTTGACCCACTCATCCACGCGATGCAGTTGCGCCGGCGTTCCGGTCACCGTGATCGTTCCGAAACTCTGATCATCAACCACCTGTGCCCCGGTCCCCGCTACGTTCTGAGCCGTGGTTTTGATCGCGCTCCAGAAATCCACATGAGAGGTCGAAGTCATCGTCGTAGTCCCGCCTCCACCCCCGGACGAAGACCCAGACGAAGCGCCTGCCCCACCCGCAGGTGACGCACCGCCGGACGGCGCAGCACCACCCGCACCACCAGAAGGCGCAGCCCCACCAGACGAACTACCACGAGATGATCCGGTTGTTGAAATCGCAGACATCATGTCGGAGATCGCAGGAACCGAAGGCAACTGAAAAGTGCGGGTCTGCGTCTTGAAGATCGAAATCACGCCATCCTTGTATTCCCAATAAAGCCCGGTCTGCGACGTGACAAAATCCAACAAGCCAGACAGCGTTCCGTCGTAACTTGGCGATACCAGTTTCGTGAAAGCGGATGGCCCCATCATTCCCATCATTCCGCCCGCGCCACCAGCAGGTGCCTCAGGACCGGGATGCGGCGCCGGAGCAGCCGCCCCGCCCATCATCCCACCCCCCATCATCCCGCCTCCAGGCCCTTGCAAAGCCCAGGTCGAAGGATCAATGACGACAGGAATATGCGTAGCCCCTGTCAGCCAGGTCGCCACTTCCTGCAACGTGACATCACCCGACTGCGAGTAAAAAATCTTTTTGCTCAGGATTTCAGGCTGCGCCTTGGCCACCGTGATTTCATCGCCAACAATCCAGTTTCCGGAATGCGTCACAATTACCGGACGAGCCTCCTGCACGGAATCGTAATAGTTCGACCGAGCGTTCCCACTGTCACGCGCAACGATTTTTTTGGAGTCGGCAATCCCAGGAATAGACGAACATCCAGATAACGCCCCACCAATGATCGAAACAACCAATGAGGCGATTAGGGTTTTTTTCACGTTTGAACCTCGCTTTTTAATTTGCACTGGAAACGCCAGACGAATGAACCACAATCGTCCGGTTTCCGCTATAAACGTCCGCACGGATGTCAACCCCGTTAGCCGCTATTTCGCCAATTGCATCCGTCACGGCCTGCCGGAATCCGCCATAAAACACCGCATCACTGGCGACATCCCAATCCCGAGCCATGTCCCAACGCAACACCCAACCAGCGTTCTTGGACCACTCAATCAATTGCCCCATGACCGATTGCCCACGGTAAAGCGCAAAACTCGCTCTGGTGACTGGCGCCGACTTCGCCGCATCATCCAAAGTCGTCAAAGTGACCGCGTTCTTGTTCCAGTCAATAATTGCGATGTACTGAGTATTCCATAACCCACGGTTCAACGCGGAAAGCCATTCGGGCGAAACTCCACCAGTCGCCGGCAACCCGAGGTCTACGTTGTCCTCGAGAAAAACAGTAAACAACGGCGGAACCACCTGCTTGAGCATGGCTTGAATCGTTTGCCCCTTCCCAACCGACACCGCCCCACCAACCGGCGAAATGGCCTCGTCACGCTCACCCTTGTAAGTGACATGAACAACGATCTTTTCTTTTTTGGACGCAACCTGCCCGCCGTCAGAAACAGCCACGCCAGCATCCGGCAACGACTGATCGCTGCCATCAGTCTTGACCGCTTTTGCAGCCATAAGACTTCCAATCGCCTTTTCGGCAGCAACCCTGTCAGCCTCTTTTTTGGCCTGAGCAGCCTTTTCATCCGCCTCGCGCTTCATGATTGCGGGGTCCGCTCCGTTATCCAAAATAAATCCCTTCGGCGAAACAGGTGTCGGCGCGGAACCGGACTGCGCCTGATCAGCAGAAGAAAAACCGCTGTTCACCGTCTGCGCGTCCTGGTCAATCGAAAAGCCGGCCGACACGCCAAAAGAGGTCAAGATGGCCGTGCCACCCAACAA
>JAJYQG010000166.1 GCA_021794775.1 Pseudomonadota bacterium | reverse complement strand
GACCGCCGATGCCGGGCAGTCCGAGATCGAGCAGTACCGCCTGGTAGTCCGTCGCCCGCAGCGTGGTCGCCACCGCTTCGCCATCCATCACCCGATCGACGGCATAGGCATGGTCACGCAGCGCCAGGGTGATGGCGTCGGCGATCATGTCATCGTCTTCGACGAGAAGGATGCGCATCAGCCAGCGCCCCGACGACGTCCGGCAGAAGGCACGGTGATGTCCAGCATCAGCGGCATGATCACCAGCACCAACGGCATCTGCACCAACAGGCCAGCGATGATGGCTACCGCCAGCGGTTGCTGCATTTGCGAGCCCTGCCCCCAGGCCAGCGCCAGAGGCAGCAGGGTCAGGATGGCGGCCAGTGAAGTCATGGCGATCGGACGCAGGCGATTGCATCCGGCCTCCACCAGCGCCTGCTCACGGGAAAGCGCCGGGGGCAGGCTGACCCATTCGGAAAGGTAAAAGATCGCCACTTCGGTGACGATGCCGACGATCATGGTCATGCCCATCAGCGCTGAAATGTTGAGATCGATGCCGCATAACGCCAAGCCGATCAAAATGGCGGACAACGACAGAAGGGGCATCAACAGCACCACCAGGGCGATGCGAAAGCGTTCGTACATCACCAGAAGCAGCAGAAACACCAGCGCCACGGCGGCCACGAATACCTGCAACAAGCCGTGGAAAGCTTCCTGCTGTTGCTGGTAGAGCCCGCCCAGCACATAGTAGCCGCCCGCTGGCAGGGTCTGATGGGTCATCGCCTGACGCACATCGGCCATCGTCGAACCCATGTCGCGCCCACTGATGCGGGCAGTGACGGCGATCATGCGCTTCAGGTTGTCACGGTTGATTTCGGCCTGCCCACTCACCGGTTGCACCTGCGCCACCCGGCTCAAGGGAAACAGGTGACCATCGGGCGCACGCAACAACAAAGAGGCCAACTGGGTGGTGGTATGGCGCACCCCTTGCGGCACCCAAACGCGCACGTCGATCATCTTGATGCTGGTTGCGATCTGGGTCGCCACCACGCCGGACCATTGGGCGCTCAAGAGCCCGCTCACCGTCGCCGGGTCCACCCCTTCGAGTGCGGCACGATCGCGGTCGACGCTCATCACCAGCGCATCCCCTGCCGGGTTGATGCCATTCTTGATGTCCACCACGCCAGGAATGCGGGCGATGGCCCGGGCTGTTTGGCGCGCCACGGTCTGCAGGGCCGCAGGATCATCGCCAAACAGCTTGATTTCGATCGGCTCGGGGACGGAGGTCAGGTCGCCGATCATGTCTTCCATCAACTGGGCCAGTTCGATGTCGAGCCCCGGCACGTCGTGCAGGATTTTTTGCCGCAGCCCATCCATCACCTCGTCGATCGGCTGGCGCTCACCGGTTTTGAGGCGGATGAAAAAATCGCCCTCGTTGGCCTCGGTCAGTCCCCCGCCAAGCTGCGTGCCGGTGCGACGCGAATAGGTGTCCACATTGGGATCGGCGCGCAGAATGGCCTCCACCTGACGCAGCAGGCGATCGGTTTCGGTCAGCGATGTGCCCGGCTGGGAGCGATAATCGAGCACAAACCCGCCTTCATCCATGGCGGGCATGAAGCCCGTCCCGAGTTTGCTCCACGCCACATAGCCACCGCCCAGCAAAGGCAGAACCAGCAGCAAAGCCCACCAGGGGCGCCGCAACAACGCTTCCATCAAGCGCCGATAACGCTCGCGCACCCGGTCGGTAAACACCTCACGGTGTTCCAGGGTCACGCCTGGGGCGAGCAGAAAACGATCCGCCAGCAAGGGGACCACCGCCCAGGTCACCAGAAACGAAACCCCCAGGCTGATGCCCATGGTGAGGGATAGAGCCTTGAAAAAAGCCCCTGAAACGCCATCGAGAAAAGCCAGCGGAACGAAAATGATCAACGTGGCTGCCGACGATCCTGACAACGGACGGGTAAATTCTCGCGCCGCCAGCATGACGCGCTGATGGCTGGGCTCTGCCTTCTCGCGCAAGCGGCGCACAATATGCTCCAGCATGACGATGGCATCGTCGATGATCAATCCGACGGCCGCCGCCATGCCCCCCAACGTCATGATGTTGAAGCTCATGCCAAAAAGACGCATGAACAGGGCGGTCACCGCCAATACCGCCGGCACCACCAGCACCGCGATCAGGGTCACCCGCATCTGGCGCAAAAAGAGCCATAACACCAGCGCAGCCAGAATGACCCCGATCATGACCGCATCGCGCACACTGCTGCCCGCCGCCACCACCAACTCGCTCTGATCGTACCAGCGCGCCATGTGAACCCCGGCGGGAAGCTGCAATGCCTTGAGGCGCGTTTCTATGTCATGGGCAATCTGAACGCTGTTGCCGGAAGGCTGCTGATAGACGTTGAGCAGCACCGCATCGTGACCGTCGGCATTGACCCGAATCCATTGGGGCGTGGTTCCCAGCACCACCTGGGCCACATCGCGCACACGCACCAGAGCGCCTGGACCGGAGCGCAGCACCACCGCGCCGAGGGTGGTCAGGGGGGCAAGGCGCGTATCGACGATGCCAAGGTAGAGCTTGTAATGGTCTTCCAATCGACCCACGGCGGCTATCACCTGAGCCGAACCCAGCGCGCGCACCACATCGTCCAGCGTCATGCCGTAAGCCTGCAGCTTATCGGGCGCCACCAGCACCTGCACTTCCTGCTGCGCCCCCCCCACGGCCTGTACCCGGGCCACCCCCTCCACCGCTGCGATCAACGGGCGGATGCGGTATTGGGCAAGGTCGTAGAGCTGGGTCAGCGGCAGATGGTCCGACGTCAGGCTGTAGGCCATGAAGGGGAACACCGTAGGGTCCATGCGCCGCGTTTGCAGCGTCGTGCCCGTTGGCAGCGAAGGCAGAATCTGGGCGATGGCCGCATTGATTTCAAGGGCCGCCACCGTCATGTCGCGCCCCCAGGGGAAGGTCACCGACACTTCGGCCGAGCCACGGCTGGTGGTCGAACGCACATCGAGCACCCCAGGCACACGACGCACCGCTTCTTCCACCGGCATCGTCACTTGAAGCGCCATCTGTTCGGCCGGCCGATCACCGGCATCGAGCGTCACTTCGACGCGGGGAAAATCCACCTGGGGAAACAACGCCACCGGCAAGCGCCAGGCGGTGACCAGTCCGGCCATCACCAGCACCACCATGAAAAACAACAGGGAACGCCGATGCTGGCGAATCCAGTCGGTCCAGTTCATCGGTGCGCCTCGCGCACGGCCATCCAGTCGCTCAGTTCGTAATTGCCCTCCACCACCACTGGCGCAGCAGGATCGAGTGGCCCTTCGATGCCGGTGACATCGCCGTTTTCTGCGGCGCTGACGGCCACCCGGTGGGCATGTTGCCCACGCACCTGGAATACATAATCGCCCTCATCGTCGTGCAACACCGCCGCGCGCGGGACAGCCCAGAGGGTGCGCACCTGGGCCGGAAAAGACGCACGCACCTTGAGGCCAGGCATCTGTCCGTCCGCAGGCGCCAGCGCGACCCAGAGGTCAACCCCTTGGGCGGCGGCATTCACCTGTCCCGGTTCGGCGCTGATCGTGCCATGCCACACATGGGCCGGTCCAATCAGTGGCTCCACCGTCACCGGCGCCGTACCATGCCAGGCAGCAGCCTGTTCCCATGGCAAATTGAGCTGAACCTGCCAGAGGCTGGCCTGGGCCAACTGCATCACCGTCACGCCAGGGGACAATCGATCACCCTGGGCAGCGTTCTCGGACAACACCACCCCGTCAAAAGGGGCCCTGACCGTATCCCGCTCGATCCCGTTGTCCAGCCGTTCTTGCGCCTGCCAGGCGCTCTCTGCATCTTGTCGGGCTTTTTTGGCGGCATCGCGTTGCCCTGCCGTGACCAGCTGCTGGGCAAATTGCCGTTGCATCCGCTCATCGTCACGACGGGCCAGTTCCAACGTCGTGCGCGCCTGCTCATAGGCCGCTGTGACGCTCGGATCGGTGACAAAATCCACCAGCGCCATGCCCCGGGTCACCCGCTGTCCCGGCACCACGCGCCAGCGTTCGAGCCGCCCCGCGCGCGGAAAAGCGATGCTTTGCACGCGCGCAGGAGCAGCCACCACCGTCCCATAAGCGCTTTGGGCAAACACCATGCGTTCC
>JAJYQG010000117.1 GCA_021794775.1 Pseudomonadota bacterium | reverse complement strand
CAACGGCATTGCCATCGCCGACGCTACCTTGCCCGATTTGCCTCTGGTGTATGTCAATCCGGCTTTCGAGCGCATCACGGGCTATTCGTCGGTTGAAGCCATTGGACAGAATTGTCGTTTTCTTCAAGGGGACGACCGCGACCAGCCTGAACTGGTGGCCGTGCGGGTGGCGCTCAACAGTGGTGTTCCGGTCAAAGCAACGCTGCGCAATTATCGCAAAGATGGGCGCATGTTCTGGAACCGCTTCCAGATTGCGCCCGTTCAGGATAAGGATGGGCTGTTGACGCACTTTGTGGCGATCATCAACGACGTCACCGAACGCAAGCTGTCCGACGATTACATTCGTCTCGTTTCGCAAGTTTTTCTGCACGCCGATGAAAGCATTTTCATTGCCGATCCCCAGGGTCTGATCATTGAAACCAACCCGGCCTTCACCCGTACCACGGGATATGAACGGGATGAAGTCCTGGGGAGAAATCCGGCTTTCCTGCAATCCGGTCGGCACGATCAGGCTTTTTTCAAGACGCTCTGGAGCACGGTGCTGGAGCAAGGGCATTGGTCGGGAGAAATCTGGAATCGCCGTAAAAATGGCGAAATTTATCCCGATAAGCTGACGATCTCGGTGGTGCGCAACGACGATGGCACTACCCTCAGTTTTGTTTGCATATCTTCGGACATTTCACTCATCAAGGCTCAGCAGGACAAGCTGGAGCAGATCGCCCTGCACGATGTGCTGACCGGGTTGCCCAACCGGGCGCTGCTCAACGATCGTCTGACCATGGCCCTGGCCGATGCGCGCCGTCTGCGCAAGAAAATGGCTCTATGCTTCATCGATCTGGATGGCTTCAAACCGATCAACGACCGCCTGGGTCACGACAAGGGGGACCAGGTGCTGGTGGGGGTGGCCCAGCGCATGACGGGTACCCTGCGGGCCACCGATACCGTGGCCCGCCTTGGCGGCGATGAATTTGTCGTGGTGCTGTCGGAAATCAGCCATGAGCAGGAACTTGTCCATACCCTGCAGCGCTTGATGGCGGCGATCGCCTTGCCCCATGATTTTGCAGGACAGAAAGCATCGGTATCGGCGAGCATCGGCGTAACCCTGTTTCCCGATGATGATGAAGATGCCGAGACATTGTTGCGCCATGCCGATCAGGCGATGTACCTGGCCAAGGCGAAGGGGCGCAATTGTTACCATTTTTTCGACATTGCCGAAGATCGCAGCACCCATCTGCAAAGCGAAGGGCGAGTGCGCATCGAGCAGGCTTTCGCTGCCGGCGAATTCCGGCTTTACTATCAGCCCCGTGTCAACCTGGTTTCGGGCGAGGTGCTGGGTGTCGAGGGGTTGATTCGCTGGGACCATCCGGAGCGCGGCATTCTGACTCCCCGGGATTTCTTGCCGTTGATCGAGAATACCGAGTTTGAGACCCGCATGTCGGAATGGGTCATCGATGCGGCTTTTCGTCACCGTGAAGCTTGGAAGCAGCAGGGACTGGACCTGATCGTCAGCGTCAATTTGACGGCGCGCCACTTGCATGCCCGAGGTTTTTCCGAGTTCATCCAGGATCGGATGCAGCGTTATCCGGGTAGCAATGCACCCAGCTTCGAACTGGAGGTGCTGGAGTCGGTGGCGCTGTGGGATATCCCCCAAGTCACCCGCGCCATGGATTCCTGCCGCAAGCATGGCGTAACCTTTGCCATCGATGACTTTGGCACCGGCTATGCTTCACTGGATTATTTGCGTCGTCTCCCTGTGAGTGTGGTCAAAATTGACCAAAGCTTTGTGCGCGACATGCTTACCGACCGTGAAGATCTGTCCATCGTTCAGGTGGTGATCAACCTGGCCGAAGTGTTCGGCAAGGATGTCATCGCGGAAGGGGTGGAAACGGAAGAGCAAGGCGTAGCACTGATTTATCTGGGCTGCCATCAGGCGCAAGGATTCGGTATTGCCCGCCCGATGCCGGCAGATGAGATTGTCGCTTGGGTACACAGCTGGCAACCTCCACCTTCCTGGCGCCAGGCGCGGCGCAAGGGCATCAAGCAAGAGGATATTCCGCTTCTGTACGCTGAAATGTGGCTGCGCCAGAAGGTGGGAGAAAGCTTGGGGCAACTGCTCCAGGAAGAGGCATCCGATATGCCTTTATCCGATGACCGCTTTGGGACGTGGATGCGGGGTGAAGGAAGGCAACGGTACGCGTCGAACGGCAATTTTGACACCCTGGAAGCGCTCTACGAGCAGCTGTGCGCGCAGAGCAACCGGCTTGATGTTTACGACGAGGATGTGGAAACCAGAGGGAATCAGGCAACGCGCATCCTGTCGTTGCGGGACAAGATCGTCGCCCAATTGCATGGGTTGATTTGCCCGGTTTAAGGGTCCGGTACAAAACGCAGGACTGCGCTGTTGATGCAGTAGCGCTTGCCCGTTGGCGGTGGTCCGTCATTGAACACATGGCCCAGATGAATGCCGGAGCTGGCGCTCAGCACCTCGGTGCGGTGCATGCCATGGCTGTCATCTTCGCGCATGGCCAGCGCACCGGGCAGCGGCGAAAAGAAGCTGGGCCAGCCACTGTGGCTGTGGAATTTGGCGTCGCTGCGAAACAAGGGTTGACCGCTGACGGGGTCGACGTAGGTTCCAGGTTTGGGATTGTCGAGCAAAGAGCCGGTGTAGGGTTGTTCGGTGCCACCTTGAAAGGCGATATCCTGTTGTTCTGGGCTCAGGGTGAGGTGCCCCAGCCAGTTCCAGAAGGCATGGGCATCGCCGTTGTAACCGGTGAAACGGCTCACTTCCTGGCCGTTCTCGAAGAGTACGGTGGTAGGACTGGCCCACAGTGCATTTTTCAGGTGCCATCCCGTTGGCGCCTGAGATGAAAGACTGGCCACCATGGGTAAGGGCGATTTCCAATGGCTCAGGATGTCATGGTCCAGTTGACGGCAATACTCGCAGTCGATGGCCTTGAAAACCACGATCTGGGTCTTGTGGAGACGGGCTCCGTCCAACGTTGCCGGTGGTGGCGCAGCGGTGATCGGTGTGGCGGGCTCACCGGGGTAGCGCACCCCCGTGCCGCCCAGGCCGCAATAACCATTCGGATGCTTGACCAGATAACGCTGGTGAAAATCTTCTGCTCGGTAAAAATGGTGCAGTGGCGCGATTTCGGTGGTGATGGGACCATAACCAGCCTGGCGCAGGGCCTCCTGATAGGTATGCATGACCGACAGAGCTGCTGCTTGCTGGGCGGGCAATGTGTAGAGAATGACGCTGCGGTAGTTTGCGCCGACATCGTTGCCTTGGCGATTGCCTTGGGTCGGGTCATGGTTCTCGAAGAAAGCGATGAGCAGTTGACGCGTGGAAAGGCGCTGCGGATCGTAATCCACTGCCACCACCTCAGCATGGACATCCTGCGGCAGGGAGTGGTGAGCATCGGAAATCACCGAATCGTACGTGGGGTTGGCGCGGGTACCACCAGCATAGCCCACTTCGGTGTGGATGACCCCTGGCAAGGCGGCAAGGCGTTTTTCAGCGCCCCAGAAACAGCCCATGCCCAGTACCAGGCGTTCGGAGGAAGGGGGGGCGGCATTGGAAGTCATGGCGGTTAGCAGCATCAGGATGAAAAAAAACAAACGGGACATGGTTTGCCTCGCAGGTCAATGGAGACAGATGACAGACTCCATTTGGCTGCGAAAGTTTCCGGTGCACGAGAGTTGCTTCGTTCCGTGTAAAATACCACGCTGAGCCCGAGTGGTGAAATAGGTAGACACAAGGGACTTAAAATCCCTCGGCCATTGCGGCTGTGCCGGTTCGACCCCGGCCTCGGGCACCACCCCCCTTGTCGGAAAGGCGTCAGAAAAACTCGTATTCGAGCCGAACGACGATGGTTCGGTCTGGAGCGCCATAGTTGACCCCATACAGCATGGCGGCGCTGTACTCGATTTCTTTGCCCGCCTGTCCGACTTTGAATTCACCGGAGATCGCTGGACCCAGCTGGCGCGCGCGGTCAAATGGCCGGTTGTAGGCTTCAAAACCGGGCGCGATGGGATTGACAATCTGGTACCCTCGGTAACTGAAACTGTAGGCCTCGCGCCAATGACAGCCAGGCAGGGCGCCAGGGCCCACGTCCTTCTGACAGATGACATTGAGCGATTGCACCGTATGT
>JAJYQG010000058.1 GCA_021794775.1 Pseudomonadota bacterium | reverse complement strand
TCACATCTCGAAACTTTGAACAACCACCCCAAAGTTGGTGCGATTCTGATCCTGACCTGTGACGCCAATGGGTATACTCCGGAACAGCTTGACCCCATGATCACAACCAACCCCAAGCCAGTGGTGGGAGGGGTGTTTCCCAGCATCATTGCTGGCCGCACCCAGCATGAACGGGGTTCCCTGATCCTCGGCCTGTCGCAGGCACCCCATGTCACCGTCATCGACCAGCTTTCCCAACGCAACGATGATTTCGATGCCTGTCTCGAGCAAACCCTGCCTCTTGGCCCTGAAGATGAGCCCCGCACCCTGATGGTGTTCATCGATGGCTTTTGCCCGTCCATCGGCACCCTCATCGATGCCCTCTTCGACAACTGCGGTCTCGACATCAATTATCTCGGCGGCGGCTGTGGCTCGCTGTCGCTGGTTCAACGTCCCTGCGTGATCACGCCGCAGGGGCTGAAAAGCGACAGTGCCTTGCTGTTGCTGTTTCGTCATGCCTGCAATATCGGCATGTCCCATGGGTGGACGCCGATTTCCCGTCTGTTCAAAGTGACCGAATCGCACGGCAACACCATCATCTCACTGGACTGGCGTCCTGCTTTCGAGGTGTACCGCGATGTGATCGAAGAGCATGGTCAAGAGCGTTTTTCCGAAGATAATTTTTTCTCCATTGCCAAATCCTACCCATTTGGCATTTCCCGTCTCGATTCTGAAACCATCGTGCGCGATCCTCTCGCCCGTGAAGGCAATCTGATCCACTGCATTGCCGAAGTACCTCAAGGCACCTTCATCCGCGTGCTGCACGGCAACCATGACAGCCTTCTCAAGGCCGCCAGTGCCGCGCGCACGATGGCTGAAAGCACCTGGACAGAGCAACATCCCGACGGTGCGACCCCTTTTGAGTTTGTGGTGGATTGCGTTTCGCGCGCACTTTTCTTCGGCGACCAATTTCACCGCGAACTGAATGCTGTCTGCTTGTCCGAGGGTGGAGTCGGAACCCTGACGTTGGGAGAAATCGCCAACAGTGGCCAGGATTATCTGGAGTTCTACAACAAAACCGTCGTCGTCGGCTTATTCTGAATCATGTGGACCCAACACCATAAGCTGATCGAGCAGGAAGTTCTGCATGAAATTGCCATGTCGATTGGCAACCACCTTGACATGAATACCATGCTGCGCGAATCCCTGTCGGTTTTCATGCGCCGCCTGGGGTGTTTCATGGCGACTGTCCTCACGGAGGTCGAGGGTCAGGAAACGATGAAAAATCTCATGACGTTACCGCGCAGCATGCGCCAGAATGAGATCGATACCATCGTGGCCTCCGTGCCAAGACACGAAATCAGCATGGAACAACGGGGCTTCTGCGTAGGTACCCTGGAGGGACGGCATTACACGCTCTGGTCGATATTTTCCGGTGGCTATCTGTTGCTGGGCAGGAGTCACGCATTGCCCGATCATTTGGCGCGGGAAATTGCGCCACTCGCCCAAAAGTTGGGCATTGCCGTGCGCGCTTGCCGCGAGCATGATGAACTCAATGGCGTCAGACTGGCCTTGGCCGAGAATGAGAAGCGCTGGAAGTTGGCCCTTGAAGCAGCCGGTCACGGCGTATGGGATTGGAATCCTGGCACCAATCATATTTTCGTTTCCGATCAGTGGAAGGCCATGCTCGGCTTTGACCATGACGAAACGGGGCTGAATGCCCTTCAGGATTGGTCGTCACGGGTTCACCCCGATGATCTGCAGACTTGTTTGCAACATCTCACCGATCACCTGGAAGGTCGTGCACCGGTTTACCGCAGCCTGCACCGCTTGCGACACCGCCGCGGCCATGACATCTGGGTCAAGGATCAAGGCACCGTCTTTGGACGCGACGACATGGGCCGCCCTTTGCGTGTGCTGGGTACGATCACCGACATGACGGAGCAAAAAAAACTTGAAGAAGAGCTGCTGTCCGCACGGCTGATTGCTGAAAATGCCAGCCGTCTCAAGTCGGAATTTCTGGCCAATGTCAGCCATGAGATCCGCACCCCCATGAATGGCATCATGGGCATGACCGATCTGGTCCTCGATACCGAACTCGATCCCGATCAGCGCGAGTACCTGAATCTGGTCAAATCGTCGGCCCACCAACTGCTGACGATCATCAACGATATTCTGGACCATTCCAAAATCGAAGCGGGCAAGCTGGTGTTGCACCAAGAGGCGTTCACTCTGCAGACCGTGGTCGAAAATGCCTTGCGCCCTCTCCAGTTTCATGCTCGCGACAAACAGTTGGAGTTCACCTGCCACTTCGCCAAAAACCTGCCCTTGCTGATTCGTTCCGATCCCGACAGGTTATGCCAAATTCTCGTCAATCTTACCGGCAATGCCATCAAGTTCACCGAACGGGGTGGCAGCATCGATGTCGAATTGGCCCTCGATGAACAGCCTGAAAACATGTTGCACATCAGCGTTGCGGATACCGGTATTGGCATCCCACCGGAGCGTCAAGCTCACATTTTTGAAGCGTTCACCCAAGCCGATGGCAGCATTACCCGTGAATACGGCGGAACAGGGCTGGGACTGACCATCTCCTACAATCTGACGCGCATGATGGGGGGTACGTTATGGGTAGAAAGCCAGGTGGGGCACGGCTCCATCTTCCATGTGCGCATTCCTTTCATCCCCTGGAACCCCACCCCCCACGGCCATCGTGCAGCCGAATCTGTTGCGGTGGCCACGCACTATGCCGGCACCAAGATCCTGGTGGCCGAGGATAATGAAACCAACCATTTGCTGATTCGCAAAATCCTGGAAAAGGAAGGGTGCCGGGTTTTCATGGCCAAAAATGGGGAGGAAGCCCTGACGTTGTGGCGCGACATCCATCCCGACCTGATTCTGATGGATGGCATGATGCCGGTCATGGACGGCATTACCGCCACACAACAGATTCGCGCCGAAGAAACCGGAGTCAGCGTGCCCATTGTCGCCATCACCGCCAATGCCATGGTTGGCGACCGGCAGCGTTACCTCGATGCCGGCATGAACGATTACCTGTCCAAACCCTTCAAACGGGATGAAATTCACAAACTCCTGAACCGCTGGATCCGACGCTGACAACAATCCTCAGCAGCCTTGTCTCAAGTCCGATAAAATGGGCGCTGCCGGAGGGCCCAGGTGGCGAAATTGGTAGACGCAGCAGGTTTAGGTCCTGCCGCCGCGAGGTGTGGGGGTTCGAGTCCCTTCCTGGGCACCAGATAGATGTTTCAGGATATTCCACAGAATCCCAACCACTTTTTCATGTCCACGGAAATTGTCCGGTGAATGCGGGTTACACCATGGCTGGTCAGGATTCTGGTGGCGGTTCTGTGGGACGGCCGAAGAAATAGCCCTGAAACGCCGAGCAGCCACTGGCCAGCAACAGGTGAAATTGCTCAATGGTTTCCACCCCTTCGGCAATGACATCAAGATTCATGCTGTTGGTCATGGCGATGATGGTACGCACAATGGTCAGATCGGCTGGATCCGTGGCAATGTCACGCACAAACGACCGATCGATCTTGAGTTGCTGGAGGGGTAAATTCTTCAGGTACTGGAGCGAAGAATAACCCGTCCCAAAATCGTCAAGCGAAATGACGATGCCCATATGGACCAACTCGTTCATGACCGCGATGATGTCCTCCCGATTCTGGATCAGCAGGCTTTCGGTAAGCTCGAATTTAAGCTGGGAGGGGGCAACAGCGTAGCGCACCAACACATCACGAACCTGATCGAGAAACCCTGGGTCATGGAACTGACGAGCACTGACGTTGACCGCAAAAGTCCACTTTCTGCGATCGGGGTCGGAAGACCAGAGACTCAACCGTTGGCATGCACATTCAATGACCCAGACCCCCATAGGCACGATCAACCCGGATTCCTCGGCAATCGGGATGAAATGATCGGGAGCCAGCAGCCCATGCTCAGGATGCTGCCAACGAATCAAGCCCTCCACCCCCACCACTTCACGCCGATGGTTGACCTGAATTTGGTGAAACAGGCGAAATTCCTGTCGCTCCAAGGCTTGCCTCAGTGCCGCTTCCATCGAAGTGCGGCGCTTGATCGATTCTTGCATGGGCTGGTCAAAAAAACGCAAGGCATTACGCCCCGAATTTTTGGCCTGATACATGGCGATATCGGCCTATTGCATGATGTCTTGCGGGGTATAGGATG
>JAJYQG010000075.1 GCA_021794775.1 Pseudomonadota bacterium | reverse complement strand
GACGGCGCCTTGCCAGATGGGAGTGGGGTTGGGCCATTGAAACAGCGAAGCTTCGATGCGCACCGGGCGACTGACTTCATTCAGAGCCCATAGGCCGGCATAGCCTTCGATGAATTCTTCGACACTCTCCTGGGTGAGGTAGGCTCCGGCCAGGGCATGGGCCGATTTAACCTCGCTGTGGATGATGGCGCCAGCGATGGCGAGAGAGGAAATCACCTCGAAAGAGAAGTAGCCATAACGCCAGGCCTGTGGGGTCAGGCCGTAATCAGTGATGCGAAACACCAGCGCATAAAGGGCTTGGCAATGCTGGGTGAGTTGGGCCAGGGTTGCGGAGTCGAGTGGGTCCTGGGTGGCTGGGGCTGGGCTCCCGCAAGGCATTGCGTGCAGACCTGAATGGCTGAAGGCGGAGGTCATGGCCTGCAGCGCCAGCGCTTCGGCAGCGGCTTTCTGGGTATCGAGCAGGGCAGGGAGCCTGGGATCATTCTGTTTCAGGTCGGGGTCCAGAACGTCCCGCAGTCGCTGACGGTCGTCGCTCATGGGCTGTTCGAAGAGCGCTATAACCGCCTCCTGGCCCTGGGTCGGGTTTGGTGCGCGCAGTGGCGTTGTCGTGGCGCAGCCGGTCAATGCGGCAGCTGCCACCCAGGACAGCCGCCAAAGTCGGGAAAACATCGTAGGGGGATCACCTCAGTTGGCCCCGCCATGATACACAGTTGTGGATGCTTCAGATGTGATCTTTCGTTGCAGCGATGCTTTCCCTTTTCCGTTCATTGAAAAACCGGTCGGTTGTCGATCAGGCACCACCGAAAGGCAGGACGGTCGTATGGGCGGTCGAGTGGTGGCTGTCGGGCCCATGCGTCGCGTCATGCTTGGCACGGTTCTCGGGGTGGTCATGACCGGGAAGAGCATGGCGGAACGGACTGCCGAATTGTTGTTGAGGGTTGCCTCCCATGGGACTCCAGAGCGGGTCGGGTAACTTGGCCAAAGTCGAGAAGGATAGCGTAACCAGCGTCAAGCCGAGCAAGGTACGAAGTTTCATGGCGAGTCTCCTTTCAAGTTGATAACCGTTCAAGCAGTAACAAGCATAAAAGATGCCAAATGCTCTTCTTCATCTGCCCACCCTAGGCATTATCCATGGTAAATCTTAAATATTCATTAAATTCATTGTGTTGTGAAAAATCGATGAAATGTTTCTGTCACATCAGGCATGAAACAAGCCGGCATGCCCTGTCAGGCTGGAGGAAACATCAGCGCAGCGCGTGCACCAGCGCGGCGCACTGGGCCCTTAGGCGATCATGGCGAAAATGGTGCATGGCAATGTCCGGTCGAACCCGTGCGGGGCGATGGGCATGGTATGCTCGCAGGGCGCACGGACCCTTGTCGTGTACATTACATCGGAATGTCGGGCCGTACTCCGGCTAAGCCCATGGACCCGTAGAGAGATGACTGTGAATGCTGCCGACCGACTAGCCCTCGCCCTGGAGCGACTCAATGCCAATCTTGAACAGATGCTCGGGCATGGTGTTCCCCCTGCCGCCCCCCTGGGCGATGCATTGGCCTACCGCTGGCATCACAGCCGCGGTTTTCTCGATGCTTCGGGCCTCGTTCCTGTGTCGAGCCCCTGTCTCGTGACCTTCGACAGTTTGCAGAACATCGAGCGCCATGTGGTGCGTCTGCGCAACAATACGGCCCAGTTCGTGCAGGGCTATCCGGCCAACAATGTGTTGATGACCGGTGCGCGCGGAACGGGTAAGTCGTCGTTGGTCCGGGCTTGCCTCGAAGCTTTCCACGAACAGGGGTTGAGGCTCATCGAGGTCGAGCGCCAGCATCTCGACGATTTGCCTGAGATTGTGGCCCAGGTGCGCGACAGAGCCGAGAAATTCATCATTTTTTGCGACGATCTTTCCTTTGAAGAAGGGGAGTTGGGCTACAAAGGCCTTAAAACGGTGCTGGATGGATCGATAGCGGGTCCTTCCACCAATGTCCGGGTTTATGCCACCTCCAATCGGCGTCATATGCTGGTGGAGCGTAGGGAAGACAACCTGGAACGGATTCGGGATGCGGAGGGTGATCTGCATCCTGGCGATACGGTCGAAGAAAAAACCTCGCTCTCCGAGCGTTTTGGCTTGCACCTGCACTTTTATGGTTTTACTCAGGATGAGTATCTGAACGCTGTGACCCACGGGTTGGCGACCTTGGGGATCGATCTGACCAGCGATGCATCGATTCGGGTGGCCGCTTTGCAATGGGCGTTGGAGCGCGGTGCGCGTTCTGGGCGGGTAGCCTGGCAGTTTGCCCAGGATTACGCCGGGCGGCGCATGATCGGTGCCGACCTGGCCTAGCGGTGGGCCAGGTTGCAGGCAGCCAAGGTGAAGGAAACACCAGGCTGTCTCAAGCCCGATTCCGGGTGGAAGCAGTATACTCAGGGTGACACTCAGCAGCAGGCGATCGGCATGAGCGATGAAATCTTCTACCGGCCCGATGAGGTCGTGTTCCGTGAGGCGCGCAGCCTGCCGGCGGAGCTTTACAATCTGGCACGGCTGATGGTGGCCCATAGCCCTCTCGGTCATGTGTTTGTTCCGATCCGGAGCATGCAATATCTGGCGGTGCTCGATCGGGAGGCGATTCTCTTTGTCGATGGGGTGGGGCGGCGAACGATCACCCTGGCGTGGCAGCATTTTCGCCCCGAGGCGCGTCAAACCCTTGCGGACCCCGTGGCTTACGACATGATCTGCTACGATGCCGGAGCCATGCCTCTGATCCAGCGTCTGCAAGGCGATTTTGCGCGCGCGCTGCAGGTCTGTGCGGCGCGCGAACCCCAGCCTGTGCGTAACGCCAGGATTTTGCCGATGAAATCCAGGGGGCTATGCTGACCTTTGCGGGAACGGAAGGATGAGTGCAGCTCTGGCCATGTTCGGGGTGGGCAAACGTTTTCCCCGCGGGAAGGGGCAGGTGCAGGCTTTGCACGGGCTCGACCTGACCTTGCGGGCGGGTTCGGTGACGGCCTTGCTGGGCCCTGATGGCGCGGGCAAGAGCACGTTGATGCGCCTGGCCACCGGGTTGCTGCTGCCAGACCAGGGCAGCGTTACGGTGTTGGGATGGGATACACGCCAGGCGAGTACCCAGATCCAGAACATGATTGGCTACATGCCTCAGCGCTTCGGGCTTTACGAAGACCTGACGGTGCAGGAAAACCTTGATCTTTATGCCGACCTGCAGGGCCTCGATCGGGCGCAACGGGCGCAGCGCCAGCAGTCGCTGCTCGCTTTGACGGCCCTCGGGCCTTATGGCACACGCCGTGCCGGGGCATTGTCCGGTGGCATGAAGCAAAAACTTGGATTGGCCTGTGCCTTGTTGCGTGCGCCTCGCCTGCTGTTGCTCGATGAACCGACCGTGGGTGTGGATCCCATTGCGCGCCGTGAGCTATGGTCCATTGTCAGCGGTCTGCGTGAGCATGGCACGACGGTGCTCATGAGCACCGCTTATTTTGATGAAGCGGAACGCTGCGACGATGTGATCTTGCTGCACCAGGGGCATCTGCTGGCCCAGGATATGCCTGCTGCTTTTCGTGACCGTTTGGCCGGTCGTTGTTTTCATGTGCGCCACGAACATTTGTCCCGTCGTCGTTTTCAGGAAAACCTGCGGGCCCGCCCCGGGGTCATGGATGTTCGCATGCTGGCCAACGGGGTGCGTGTGCTGTTGCGGGAGACGGTTCCTCCTGCACGGGATGGCGAGCATTGGCAGGCGGTAGCGCCGCTCTTCGAGGATGCTTTCGTTTCTCTGCTGGGAGCCGGGGTAAAAACCGCCGTTTCATCGTTGCCACCCTTTCAGGGGATTCTTCAGGGAACGGAAGCCGTCATTGAGGTACGGGATCTGCGGCGCACTTTTGGAAGCTTCGAGGCCGTCGGGCATGTCGCTTTCGAGGTCCATCAAGGGCAGATTTTTGGGCTGCTGGGGGCCAACGGAGCGGGCAAGACGACGACCTTTCGCATGCTCTGTGGCCTGTTGCCGCCCACGTCGGGCGTGATGCGGGTGGCAGGGGTGGACATGCGTCAGGCTTCCTCTCTGGCCCGTGCCTCTTCCCTGGCCCTGCTCCAACCAGCAGTACGCCGCGTTGATGACGAAGGTCATCGCGCGCGCGGTGGGCCGAGGGATCACCCATATCGCCTTCGGCGATCTGTTTCTCGAGGACGTTCGCGACTACCG
>JAJYQG010000119.1 GCA_021794775.1 Pseudomonadota bacterium | reverse complement strand
AGCTGGGATCCGCCTCCATGACCACGCGGTACTGGTTGAGAGGATTGAAGATCGTGGAAATGATGCGTTGTCCGTACAGATCGTTGAGCGCTTGATCCAGCAGGCGCGGGTTGAGTCCCAAGCGCGCCGCGCTGTCACGGTCGAACTCCAGCCGGGTTTCCAGTCCGCTTTCCTGCTGGTCGCTGTTGACGTCGGCCAACTGAGGCACTTTGGCCAAAGCGCGGCGAATGCGTTGCGACCAGAGTCGCAGTTCATCCAGATTGTTGCCGCGCAGCGTGTACTGGTACTGGGCATTGCCCATGCGTCCACCAAAGCGCAGATCCTGAATCGGCTGAAAGTAGAGGCTGGCCCCGGTGACCTGCTTCAATTTCGGGCGCAATCGTGCAATCACCTGGTCGGCGGTGGCGCGCCGTACCCCCTCCGGCTTCAGGATGGCGAAGATATTGCCACCGTTCCGGGCCTGCCCTCCGGTAAACCCGATCACGTCCTGAACATCCGGATCGGAACGGCAGATCTGGATGAAACGTTGCATCTTGTCGCGCATGGCCTGAAATGAAATGTTCTGATCGGCCTGAACGCTGCCGATCATGCGACCCGTATCCTGTTGTGGCATGAAGCCTTTGGGCACGGAGGAAAAGAGCGTGAAGTTCAGGACGATGGTCACCAGGAGCACCATCAGCACCACAAACTTATGACGCAAGGCCACGCTCAGGCTGCGTTGATAAGCGGATTGCAGTTTCTCAAAGAACCATACCCCCCATTGCAGCTTCTGTTGCCTGGGGGTCATGGTACGCGCATGGTGGTCGGTACGGCGCAGCCAGCGCCCACACAGCATCGGGGTGGTGGTCAGAGAGACCACCAGGGATACCAGCACGGCGGTGGCCAGCACCACCGCAAATTCGCGGAACATACGTCCCACCAGCCCCCCCATGAGCAGCAGGGGAATGAACACGGCGACCAGCGACAAGCTCATCGACATCACCGTGAAGGCGACCTCCTGCGCTCC
This sequence comes from Pseudomonadota bacterium, assembly GCA_021794775.1. Lineage (GTDB taxonomy): Bacteria > Pseudomonadota > Gammaproteobacteria > Burkholderiales > Ferrovaceae > Ferrovum. The sequence goes on along the minus strand of JAJYQG010000119.1, from coordinate 3,288 downwards.
CTTCAAGGCGGCTTCCAATGGCGCAAGACCACGTTCGAGGTGACGCGTGATGTTTTCCAGCATGACGATGGCATCGTCGACGACAAATCCGGTGGCCACCGTCAACGCCATGAGCGACAGATTGTCGAGGCTGTAATGGCCCAGGTACAACACGCCAAAGGTCCCGATCAGGGACACCGGGATGGCGATGCTGGGGATCAGGGCCGCGTGCATTTCCCCCATGAAGAGAAAGACCACCAGAATCACCAGGGCGGTGGCGATCATCAGCGAGCGCTCCACATCGTGCAGTGAGGCGCGGATCGAAGGGGTGCGGTCCATGACGACGCGCAGGTCGATGGACGAGGGAATGGACGCTTGCAAGCGCGGAATGACGGCCTGGATGCGGTCCACCGTTTCAATGATGTTGGCATTGGGCTGACGGCTGACGATCAGCAGAATCGCCCGTTTGCCATTGGCCAACCCAAGGTTGAGGCTGTCCTGGACGCTGTCCTGAACCGTGGCGATATCGTCCAGTCGCACCGGATTGCCATTGGCATAGGCCACCACCAAAGGACGGTAGTCCCGTGCCGACTTGGCCTGGTCGTTGGCATCGATCTGCCATCGTTTGTCATCGTTCTCGACAAAACCCTTGGGAATATTGACGTTGTTGTTGGCGATGGTGTTGCGCAGGTTCTCCACGGAGAGGCCGTATTTTTGCAATGAGGGTTCCTGCAACTCGATGCGCACCGCCGGCAACGACCCGCCTCCCACCAGAACCTGGCCGACGCCATCCACCTGGGACAGGCGCTGAGCCACAATGGTCGAGGCCGCATCGTAAATGTCCCCGGCACTTTTGGTATCCGAAGTCATGGTCAACACCATGATCGGTGCATCGGCAGGATTGATTTTGCGGTATACCGGATTGAAGGGCAGGGCAGGAGGCAGCAGACTGCGCGCCGCATCGAGGGCTGCCATGACATCCCGTGCTGCGCCATTGATGTCTCGGTCGAGGTCGAACAGCAGACTGATGGAGGCCAAGCCAGTGGCGCTGGAGGAGGTCATTTCTTCCAGCCCGGCGATCCGGCTCAACGTTCGCTCGATGGGTGTCACCATGATGGCCGACATGGTTTCCGGGCTTGACCCGGGCAGGGTCAGCTGCACATTGACGGCGGGAAAGTCAATTTGTGGCAAGGGCGCGACGGGCATGAGCGTGAAACCCACCCATCCTCCCAAAGTGATGGCAGCCGTCAACAGGGTGGTGGCAATCGGGCGGTAGATGAACAGCTTGGTCAGCTTCATGCCCGGCGCGCTCCCAGGATGGCTTGGACGCGCCGACTCAGACGCTCCAGGGTCAGATAAATGACCGGAGTCGTGAAGAGGGTGATGAGCTGGCTGAACAGCAGGCCACCGACGAGGGTCAGTCCAAGGGGCTGGCGCAGTTCAGCGCCTATGCCGTGACCAAAGAGAAACGGCAAGGCAGCAAAGAAGGCGGACAAGGTGGTCATGAGAATCGGACGAAAGCGCAGCAGGCAGGCCTGACGGACCGCATCGTAGGGGGTCATGCCCGACGAGCGCTGAGCATCCAGCGCGAAGTCTATGATCATGATGGCATTTTTCTTGACGATGCCGATGAGCAAGACGATGCCGATGACGCCGAGAATGTCGAGATCACGGCCGCTCAGCTGGAGTGCCAGCAAGGCTCCGACGGCTGCCGATGGCAAGGTGGACAGAATGGTGAGCGGATGGACGTAGCTTTCGTAAAGAATGCCGAGCACGATGTACATCGTGACCACAGCGGCAAGCAGCAACAGCAGGGTCGAAGACAGCGAGTTTTGGTAGGCCCGGGCAGCACCCTGGAAGCGCAATTCCACGCTGACGGGCATGTTGAGCTCACGGGCGGCTTCTTCGATCGCCGTCACGGCATGCCCCAGCGATGCATGGGGTGCCAGGTTGAACGATAGGGTGGCAGACGGGAATTGCCCCAAATGGTGAATGGCCAGAGGGCCGTTGATTTCGCGCCAATGCGCCAGTTGATCCAGAGGGACTTGAGCACCATTGCCACCCGGGACGTAGAAACGGTGCAGTTGTTGGGGGTTGCGCGCAAATTCCGGGCCGCTTTCGAGAATGACGCGGTATTGGTTGGATTGGGTGAAAATGGTCGAGACGATGCGTTGGGCAAACGCATCGTAGAGAATATTGTCCAGGGCTGCCACCGTCACGCCGAGACGCATGGCATTGTCACGATCGATATCCAGATACAGACGCTTGCCTTGATTCTGCTGGTCGCTGGCCACCTCGCTGAGCGACGGGATGGTCGCCAGTTTGGCGACGAGGCGCGGTGCCCAGGTCTGAATTTCATTGAAATTGGGGCTTTCCAGGGTCAATTGATATTGGGTACGGCTCAAGGTATCTTCCAGGGTCATGTCCTGGACTGGTTGGAAATATACGCCCAGCGGCGAGTGCAAGGCCGCCAATCGTTGGTTCAGGCGTTGCATGACGGCGCGGATCGAGCCGTCGGACCCCCGTTGCGACAGAGACTTCAGGTTGATCATCAGGCGCCCTGTATTGATGGTGGTGTTGACGCCATCGACGCCGATGAATGAGGAAAGACTTTCCACGGCGGGGTCATCGAGAATGACTTGAGCCAAAGCAACCTGCTCCCGGCGCATGGCGGCAAACGACAAGCTTTGCGGTCCTTCGGTCACGGCCTCCAGAATGCCGGTGTCCTGCATGGGGAAAAACCCTTTGGGCAGATAAAGATAAAGACCAGCCGTAAGAATCAGGGTTAAGCAAGCAAGGCCCAAAATTGTATTGGGATGGCGCAAAGCCACATCGAGCCAATGGCCGTAACCCTGGATCAGGCGCTCGAGCAGGTTTTTCCAGCGCAGGCGCCAGCCTGTTTCAGGGACTTCTTCGGCCAGCAGTCGTGCGCACAGCATGGGGGTCAGGGTCAGCGAGACAAAAGCTGAAATCAGAATGGTCACCGCCAGGGTGATGGCAAACTCCCGGAACAGGCGTCCGATGACATCGGACATGAAGAGCAACGGAATCAACACGGCGATGAGTGAGAAGGTCAGCGACAGGATGGTGAAGCCGATCTGGCGCGATCCCGTGTAGGCCGCGCTGCGGGCGTCATGCCCGAGTTCGCGGTAGCGCGCGATGTTTTCGATCATCACGATGGCATCGTCGACCACAAACCCAGTGGCGATGGTGAGCGCCATCAGCGTCAGGTTGTTGATGCTGAAATGGGCCAGGTACATGATGCCCAGGGTGCCGATGAGGGAAACGGGTACGGCAAAGGCGGGAATC